>DATFPD010000435.1:0-8174 GCA_035265005.1 Gemmatimonadaceae bacterium
CGGCTCCTCTTTCTTCACCTCGACAAACTCGACCTTTTCTTCCTTCGGCTTCTCCAGCACGTCCTTCGCATGCGCGGTGGCGTACACGGCCGCGACGATGAGAAAGCTGTGAAAGATGACGCTGAAGATCTGGCCGCCGACGCTGCGTTCCTTCTTCGGCTTCGACTCGAGCAGTTGGTTGAACATATCCCGATCAGCCCGCGGTTACGCCTCGTGTGATGTGACTCACACCCGCTTCAAAGTTCGCAGGAACCTAGCCATCTCGAATTGGCGCGGAATTGGAGAAAGATTAAAAAGTGATTAAAGCGGAATTAGCCATCGCTACCGCGCGAGTCACGACGCGGCGCGGCTGAGGTCGTCGCTCCGATCGGGGCGGCCGTCGCCGCGGGGCTCGCGGCCGTCCGCGCTGTCGACCGTCGCGGCCTGCGCCGGCTCGGCGAGCGGCAGGGTGGCCGTGAAGGTGCTCCCCCGCCCCAGGCGCGACTGCGCGGTGAGCGTACCGCCGTGCGCCTGCGCGATGTACTGGCTGATCGCGAGCCCGAGCCCGAAGCCGCCCCGCTCGACGATGCTCGCGCCGTCGCCGCTAGGCACGCGCCGCGAGCGCACCCGGTCCGCGCGCCAGAAGCGCTCGAAGACGTACGGCAGGTCCGCCGCCGAGATGCCGATGCCCGTGTCGCGCACCGAGAACGTCACTGCGTCCAGGCGGCGGCTCAACAGAAGCTCCACGCGGCCGCCGCGCGGCGTGTACTTGATGGCGTTCGTGACGAGGTTCAGGAAGAGCTGCCGCAGGCGCGTGCGGTCGCCGAGCACGGTGGCGTCTTCGGCGAGCGGCATCGTCACGGTCAGCCCCGCGTCCTCACCCAGGATCAGCGCGGTCTCGTACACGTCGCGGGCGAGCGGGAGGAGCGGCACCGGCTCCCGATGGAGATCGAACCGCCCTTCGTCGGCGCGGGCGAGCGTGAGCAGACTCTCCACGAGGTCGGCGATGCGCGTCGTCTCCTGGAGCGCCTCCTCGAGCGCCACGAGCTGCTCGCCGGGCGTCGTGTGCGCATGCATCGCGCGCTCGACGTCCGCCCGCAGCACGGCGAGCGGCGTCTTCAGCTCGTGGCTCGCGTCGGCGGTGAATCGGCGGAGTGCGCCGAAGGAGTTCTCGAGACGGCTCATCATCGCGTTGAGCGTCTCGTTGAGGCGCGCGAGCTCGTCGCCGCCTTCGTCGACAGGCAGCCGCCGGTGCAGGCTGCGGCCGTCGGTGATCGCCTCCACCTCGTTGATGATCTGCTCGACCGGGCGGAGCGCGCGGCCGGCGATGAAGTACGCGCCGCCGACCGAGAGCAGGAGCACGAACGGGGCGATCACGAGCATCGTGCCGACGAGCTCGCGGGGCGCGAGGCGGGCGTAGCTCGTCGACACGCCCGCGACCACCTTGGCGATGGCCGTGACGGGGTCGCGCTCGGCGCGCGCGACGACGAGCAGCTGCTGCCGCGAGAGCGTGACCAGCGCCGCCGCGCCGCCCGCAGTGGTGAGCCGGATCGCGGCGCTGTCGAGGAGGAACCGGTCCTCGGCATCGAGCTGGCGGTGGGCGAACGAGCTGTAGAGGGTGCGCCCGCGCTCGTCGAGCACCAGCACGTAATCGGGCACGCCTTCGAGGGACGCCTTGAGCCGCGGCGTCACCACGGGCCCGATGAGCGTGTCCGAGACGACCGTGACCGGCTCGCTCGACTCGACCGCCCGCTCGATGATCGCCAGCGCCTGGTCGGCGCGGTTCGCGACCTCGACCTCGAGATCGCGGTACCCGCTCGCGCGCCGAGCCCCCCACAGCACGGCCGCGAAGGCGACCATGGTCCCGATCAGCGCGCCCGCGTACGCGGAGGTGAGCTGCATGCGGATGGAGGGCATGACAGAAAGATACGAGTTGCGAGACGCGAGATGCGAGAGGGGCCCCAGGACTGTGGACCGCCTGATGAATCAAGCGGCTACAACCCGGGGCCCTCCTCGCATCTGGCACTTCGCAACTCGCACTAGCCTTTGACCACGTACCCCACTCCCCGCACCGTCGTGATCAGCTTCTTCTCGTGGCGCGCATCCACCTTCTTGCGGAGGTGGTTGATCACGACGTCGACGATGTTGGTGCCGGGGTCGAAGTGGTAGCCCCAGGCGTACTCGGTGATCAGGGTGCGGCTCATGACCTTGCCGGCGTGGCGCATGAGATACTCGAGGACGGTGTACTCCTTCGGCGTCAGCTCGATGCGCTCGCCGCCGCGGTGGACCTCGTGCGTGTCGCGGTCGAGCTCCAGGTCGCCGACGCGCAGCACGGGCGACGCGAGCGAGCGCGGGCGGCGCGCCAGCGCCTCCACTCGGGCGAGGAGCTCCTCGAACGCGAAGGGCTTCGTGACGTAGTCGTCGGCGCCGGCGCGGAGCGTCTGCACCTTGGCGTCGACGGCGTCCTGCGCCGTCAGTACGAGCACCGGGCGCTCGAAGCCGCGCGCGCGGAGCCCGTGCAGCACCTGGATGCCGGGCTTCCCCGGCAGGCGCATGTCGAGGATGACCACGTCGTACGCGCCGGTGGCGGCGAGCCGCTCCCCTTCCTCACCGTCCGCCACCAGATCGACGCCCCACCGCTGCTCCTCCAGCCCGCGCTTCACGAACTGGCCGACCGTGGGGTCGTCTTCGATTACGAGGACTTTCATTCGATCAAAGTAGAGGCGAGAAGCCGGGATGGGGGAAGGGGGATGGGGGAGGGACCGCCAAGACTTCTGGCAGCCCATCCCCCACCCCCCGTTCACCAGTCCGACGCTAGCGCGGTCGCTGGAACCCGTACTCGCGGATCTTGCGGTAGAGCGTCTTCGTCGAGATCCCGAGCATCGACGCGGCCTTGCCCTGGTGCCAGTTCGTCTGCTTCAGGACGCTCTCGATGTGCTGGCGCTCCAGGTCCGCGAGCGAGACCCGCGCGCCGTTCTGCGACACGCCGCCCCCGGCCGCCGCGACGGCGGCGCCGGGCGTGGTGAGCGGGAGGTCTCGCGCGTGGATCACGCCGCCCGTGGCGAGCAGCACCGCGCGCTCCAGCACGTTCCGCAGCTCGCGGATGTTGCCCGGCCACGGGTACTGCTGCATCGCGTCGAGCGCCTCCTCGGTCAGCCGCGGCGGGTGCGCGCCGCCGTACTTCTTCAGGAAGTGGTCCGCCAGGAGCGGGATGTCCACCGTGCGGTCGCGGAGCGGCGGCAGCGCGATGCTGATGGTGTTGATTCGGTAGTACAGGTCGCCGCGGAACGCGTTCTCGGCGACGGCCTTCCCCAGGTCGCGGTTGGTCGCGGCGACGATGCGCACGTTGACCTCGACCTTCTGCGTGCCGCCGACGCGGAAGAACGTCCCGGTCTCGAGCGCGCGCAGCAGCTTCCCCTGGAGCTTGAGGTCCAGCTCCCCGATCTCGTCCATGAACAGCGTGCCGCCGGCGGCGAGCTCGAACAGGCCGGTCTTGCGCGTGAGGGCGCCGGTGAACGCGCCCTTCTCGTGCCCGAACAGCTCGCTCTCGAGCAGGTTGTCCGAGATCGCCGCGCAGTTGATGTCGACGAGCTGACCGTTGGCGCGCGGGCTCAGGCGATGGAGCGCGTTCGCGATCAGCTCCTTGCCGGTGCCGCTCTCGCCGGTGATGATGACCGGCGAGTCGCTCTTCGCCACGCGCTCGACGAGCTGCAGCACGGCCTGCATCGGCGCGTAGCGGGTGAGGATCTCCGGCATCGCGTTGGCGCCGCTGCGCTCCAGCCGGTCGTGCAGGAGCGCGTTGTCCTTCACCAGCTGGCGCTTCTCCCACGCGCGCCTGACGAGGACGTCGATCTCGGCCATCCGGTAGGGCTTCGACAGGTAGTCGTACGCGCCCAGCCGGATCGCGGTGATCGCGGTCTCGATGGTGCCGTTGCCGGTGATGATGATGACCTCGGGCGGCGAGGACTCCTCGCGCACGTGGCGCAGGACCTCCAGGCCGTCCATCTCGGGCATCACGATGTCGAGCAGCGCGACGTCGTAGGTGTCGCGGCGGAGCGCCTCCAGGGCGCTGCGGCCGTCGCGCGTCGTCGTGACGCTGTAGCCGCGGCCGGTGAGGAACTGCTCGAGGATGTTGCCGAGGTTCTCTTCGTCCTCGGCGATGAGCACCTTGATCTTTGACTGCGTGGTCGCGGCCATCATGCCGCAGCCTCCATGGACGGCAGGACGATGCGGAACGTGGCGCCCTTGCCGGGCACGCTGTCCACCTCGATCCGGCCGCCGTGCTGCGTGATGATGGCGTAGCAGATCGAGAGCCCGAGCCCCGTACCGCGGCCCGGCGCCTTCGTGGTGAAGAACGGTTCGAAGATCTTGCTGGCCTTCGAGCGGTCGATGCCCGGGCCCTGGTCGATGACTTCGGCGATCAGCGCCTCGCCGGGGCGCCGACCCGGGCGGGTGCGGATGGTGATGGTCCCGCTGTCGCTCATCGCGTCGAGCGCGTTGATCAGGAGGGCCATGAAGACCTGGATCAGCTGCTCGAAGCTGGCGAGCACGTTCGCCTCGAGCGAGTCGTCGAGGTCCGTCTGGACGTTCACCTTCTTGAAGCGCGCGTGGTGCTTGAGCAGGAACAGCGTCTGCTCGATCGCCGCGTTGACGTTGACGGGCTCCTTGGTCGTCGGCTTCGGCCGGCTGAAGTCGAGCAGCCCGTCGATGATCCGCTTGCAGCGATGGACTTCGGTGTCGATGAGCTTCAGGTACTCGCCGGCCTCGGGCGGGACCGACACGCCGGCGGCGGCCAGGTCGTCGAGCCGCAGCGCGGTGCTCTCGGCGCAGGCGGCGACGGTGGCGAGCGGGTTGTTGATCTCGTGCATGACGCCGGCGGCGAGCTGGCCGATCGCCGCGAGCTTCTCGGCCTGCGCGAAGCGCGCCTCGGCCTCGCGCCACTCGCTCACGTCCTCGCCGATGGTGATCACGTGCGTGACGTCGCCGTCGTCGATGCGCATCGGGATCTTGGAGATCCGGTAGGTGCGCAGGTCGCCGGTGCTGGTCGACTCGGTCTGGAACTGTTGGATCCGCCCGGTCGTGAACACGTCCTCGAACTCCCCCCGCAGCAGCGCGGCGGGCTGCCGGTGAAGGATCTCGAAGATCGTGCGGCCGAGCGCCTCCTCGCGGGAGACGCCCTGCATGCCCGTCTCGCGCTTGCGGTTCCAGGCGGTGATCCGGAACTCCCGGTCGATCACGTACAGGCCGAGCGGGAGCGAGTCGATGATCCGCTCGGTGAAGCGGCGCTGCTCCTCGATCTGCCGCGTGCGCAGGGCGACCTCGACCTCGAGCTGGTGCGAGTGCTCGGCGTGCGAGAGCACCGGGCCGAGCAGGTTCGCGACGGACGAGAACATCAGGCGCTCGGCGTCCCCGCGGCGCTTGGGCTGCCGCGCGGAGAGCGCGCCAATCAGATGGCGGCCGGACACGAGACGCGCGACCAGGAGCCCCTCGCCCTCGGGGCGCTCGTCGGTCACCAGCTCCAGGACGTCGCTCGCGGCGGTCTGCTCGACGCCGATGCCGTACGAGCGCACGAGCGCGCCGCGCGGCGTCTGGAGCCACAGGACGCACTCCTCGGCGGTGAGCGCCAGACGGAGCGTCTCCAGGATGCGAGGCAGCACGTCGCTGAGCGCCTCGGACGACGCGAGCCGGGCCGTGATGTCGGCGAGAGCGGACAGCGCGGGAGGAACGGCGCTGTCGCCATCCCTCGGAGGGGCGGCCGGCTGAATTGTAGAGGCGACGGTCACGTTGTGAGTCGGAAGTCTGAAGAAATTAGGCTTGCGAACAGCTACCGGACAAGATGACCGATAAGGGTGGCGTTTGGTCACATCGCCGGTCCGGGGCCCCCTGGCGCTCCGTCCCGACGGCGCCCTCCGGTCAGTTCAATCAGGCCGAATCGGTACGGCGGTTGCGGCGAGCATCGCCCGCCGGCCGGCGCGAGCGGACGAGGGACATCAGGCTCAACCCGCACTCAGAGGAGGGCGACGCATGCATTACCGGGACCCGATCTCCGGCCCCATGTCGGGACTGCGGCAGGAGATCGACCAGCTGTTCCAGGACGCGTTCGGCGCGGAGGGGCGCGGCCGTGAGGGCAGCGGCGTGAGCAGAAGCGGGCGGGCGGTGCGCGGGTGGACCCCCGCCGTCGAGATCCGCGAGGATGAAGACGAGCTCGTCTTCGAGTTCGACCTGCCCGGCGTGCGGCCGGACGACGTCGAGGTCACGAGCGAGCGCGGCGTGCTGGTGGTGCGCGGGCATCGCCAGGCGCAGCGGAGCGAGGGCCCCGGACGGATCCACGTCACCGAGCGGGCGTACGGCGAGTTCGGGCGCTTCTTCCAGCTGCCCCAGACGGTGGACGAGGAGCGGATCGAGGCCGCGTTCGACGGCGGCGTGCTGACCGTGCGGGTGCCCAAGGCCGAGCTCGCCCGCCCGCGCAAGATCGAGATCCGAAGCGGCGGCTCGGCAGGCGGTGCCGGCGCGGGCGAGGAGCGCGGGGCCCGATCCGCCGAGGTGAAGGGGGGCAGCCCCAGAGGCGCCGGCGGCGCCGGCGGACCGTCCAGCGCGCCGCGCCGCGGAGGCGGCGGCAGGAGTGGTGGCGGCGGCGGAGAAGGCGGCGGCGGCGGGGCCGGACAGGGCAGCCGCGAGCCGACCGGCGACGACGGGCGTTAGGCTCGGCGCCGCTCACGCCCGGGGATCGCGCGGCGCGGAAGGCTCGGCGGGCTCGATCGCGCGCCAGAGGCGATGCAGCGCCGGGTCCGCGTTGGGATCGACCATGATGGCGAAATCGTCCTGCCCTCGCTGCGCGGAAGCGGCCCGGGAAAGGGCGGGCGCCGACGCGGCGAAGTCGTCCGCGGAGAGCCCGGCGGCGTCCCGGAGCTCGTCCATGGTCGGGTCGCGCATGAACGAGAGGGTGACGACGCGGCGGGTCGGGCCCGGGATCGCGGCGAGGAAGCGTTCGAGCGCGGCCGCGTCCACGCCCGGGCGCAGCCGCGCGCGGTCGGTGTCGGCGAGGAGGTCGGCGCGGCGCGCGGAGTCGTCTGTCTGCATGGGTCACCGGTTGCGGGTTGGGCGGCGCGTCGCTAGCGCCGCTGGGAGTCGTCAGGCATTGCGAACGGCGGGCGGCGGACCTTCTCGACGCAGGAGACGTCCAGCCCCTGCACGCTCGCGCGGTCGATGAAGGCGGCCACGACCCCCTGGGCGCAGGGGCCGGTGTCCGAGTGGGCGGCGCCGGGCACGATGAGGTGCAGCCCCTGCGAGAGCGCGCGGGCCGCGAGGCCGCCCCATTGGGGCGGCGTCACGGGGTCGTTGCCGCCCGACACCACGAGGGTCGGCACGGTGGACTGTACGGGCTCCAGCTCCTGCCAGGCGGGCGCCGAGCGCGGCCAGCCCTCGCACGCCGCGACGTGCTGCCGCGCGCGTGCGGCGCCGAGGAAGCTCTCGCCGGCGGCGCTGTCCGGCGCCGTGGGGGAGATGCGGGGAATGTCCTCGTTGCAGGTGACCGCGAGGTAGAGGCCGGCGCGGAAGCCGGATTCCAGCGCGGCGCCGAGCGCGGCGGCGGCGTTGGCGAACGGGACGTAGTCGTTCTGGGAGGCGCGATGCAGCAGCAGTGGGACGCGCGCCGCCAGCTCCGGCACGACCAGCATCTGCCGCAGGCGCTCGGCGAACACGTCGCGGGTGAGCCGCGCGCGCTCGGTGCGACCGCTCTCCGGGTCGAGCACGTCCACGACGACGGCGGCCGAGCGCAGCCGACTCAGGACCGCCTCGAGGTCCAGCCCCAGGTGCGGGTAGGTCGCGCGGCACGCGTCGTCCGCCGCGCAGTCGGCGAGGAGTCGGTCGAGGGCGCGCTGGGCGCCCTGCGCGTACGGCAGCGGCAGCACGTACTGCGGCGGCACGGCGCTGCGCAGGACGACGCTGCGTACGCGCTGCGGGTAGCGGCGCAGGAACGCGAGGGCGACGCGCGAGCCGTAGGCGCCGCCGTACAGGTTGACGCGCGCGTAGCCGAGCGCGTCCAGCGCCTCGCGGAGGTCCTCGACCGCGTTCAGGGTGGTGTACTGGGCGGGGTCGGCGCGGCCGCGCAGCCTCGTCAGGCACTCGCGCGCACGGGCCGGCGGGAGCGGGTCCTCGAGGAAGCGCTGCACGCCGCCGCCTACCGGGTGCAGGTC
>DATFPD010000436.1:0-6340 GCA_035265005.1 Gemmatimonadaceae bacterium
CACGACCTCGGGTCGCAGGGGCTTCCCGGGGACACGGCCGAGTGCCCCTTCGCTGCGCTCAGGGCAAGCTCAGTCCCGATGGCCGAGCCCCGGGGGTTGGGCCCCGCTCCTGTCCCTCGCCTGGAACCTCGCCACGCTGCCGGCGGTGCATCTGCTGGCCGTGCGGCTCGGGTGGTGGAGCTTCCCGCCGGCGCCGCACGCGCTGCTCGGCGTGCCGGTGGAGCTGTACCTGGGGTGGGCGCTGCTCTGGGGGCCGGCGGCGGCGCTGGCCATGCCGCGCGCGCCGGTCGTCGTGCTCGCCGCCGTGGCGCTCTGGGCCGACGTGCTGCTGATGCCGCGCCTGGCGCCCGTCGTTAGGCTCGGGCCCGCCTGGCTGGCCGGCGACGCGGTGGCGGTCGCCGTCTGCCTGCTCCCGGCGCAGCTCCTCGCCCGGTGGACCGCCGAGGGGCGGCGGCTCGGCGCGCGGGCGGCGCTCCAGGTGCTCTGCGCCGGCGCCCTCCTGCTCGGCGTGATGCCGGCGGCCGTGCTCGAGCAGACGGGCGGCAGCTGGCGCGCCCTGCTCGACGGCCGGCCGGCGTGGGTGACCAGCTCGCTCCTCCAGCTCCTGGCCGTCCCCGCGGTGCTCGGGCTGGGCGCGGTGCACGAGTTCGTCCGCCGCGGCGGCGGCACGCCGGTCCCCTTCGACCCGCCGCGGCGGCTGGTCACGAGCGGCCCGTACGCGTACGTCGCCAACCCGATGCAGCTCTCGGCGGCGCTGGTGCTGGCCGGGTGGGGGGCGATGCTGGGGAGCCCGTGGGTGGCGGCGGGCGCGCTGGCGGCGGTGGCCTACAGCGTGGGGATCGCCGCCTGGGACGAGGGCGACGACATGCGCGGGCGCTTCGGCGACGCGTGGCTCGCCTACCGGCGGGCGGTGCGCCCGTGGCTGCCGCGCTGGCGCCCGTACTACCGCCCGACGGACGGCGGCGCCGCGCCGGCGACGCTGTACGTGGCCGCGTCGTGCGTGCAGTGCTCCGAAGTGGGGCGCTGGATCGCCGCGCGGCGGCCGGTGGGGCTCGCGCTCGTCCCGGCCGAGCGCCACCCGGGGCGCGACCTGGAGCGGATCACGTACGACCCGGGCGACGGCGGGGCCGAGGAGGAGGGGGTGGCGGCGGTGGCGCGGGCGCTCGAGCACCTGAACCTCGGCTGGGCCCTGCTGGCCACGTTCGTTAGGCTCCCGGCGGTGCGGCCGCTGCTCCAGCTCGTGGTGGACGCGAGCGGCGGCGGGCCGCAGCTCGTACGGCGGGCGTCTGCGGCAACATCGACCGCCGCCTGCCCATTCCCCGGAGTGCAGCCATGACGTTGTTGCTCTTCATCCTGCTCGTCGTCGCGACGGCGAAGTTCATCTCGACCGGCCGGCGATTCGAGCCGGTGGTGGACGCCGCCCTGCCGGCGTTCTCCTGCCCGGTGTGCGAGGCGCCGACCGCGGGCGCCGACGCCCGCTGTCCGGGGTGCGGCGCGGACGCGGACGAGGAGCCGTTCTACCGCGACGGCGGCGTGGTGCTCACCCCGCGGCGACTCGTTGCCGGGGAGCGAGTGGTGCCGCTCGAGCTGGCGCCCGGCGCCGCCCTGTCCGTCGCGGCGCGCGGCGTACCCTCGGGCGTGACCGACTGCATCGGGTGCGTGCTGCTGATCGCCGGCACCTCCGCCCTGCTGGCCATGCTCCACTCCAGGACCGATCGCGCAGTGCAGCTCCTCGTGCTTGCCGTGATGGCGCTGCTGGCGTCTCCCGCCTTCCTGGTCCTGTCCTACACGGAGACGCCTGACGTGGAGTATGCCGTGCGACTCTCCGCCGGCGGTGGAGAGCGCGAGCTCTACGCGTCGCGCGACCGGGCGCGCGTGGAAGCCCTGACCGCACAGCTCCGGCAGCTGCTCGGGCAGCGGGGGGACTCGTGGCGCTGACCCATCCGACATTCGCGCTCTCGGCGCTGCTCGGATCGCCGACGTTGGCCGCGGCGCTGACGGGACACCTCTTCGTCCGCCGCGCGTGGCGCGCCTACACGGACGATGGCCTGACGGGGCTCGTCGTGAACTGGCTGGTCATCACCGGCGGCGCCTCGGCGGCGTACGCGCTGGCCTGCGTCGCGTCGGGCTCCGGAGAGCCGGTCGCCGCACTGCTCACTCTCGCCCGCGTGCTAGGGCTTCCGGCCGCCGCGGCCACGGCGTCGATCCTCGTCAACGTGTCCGCCGCCACCCCGCCCGGGGAGGCGCCGAGTGGGCGGGCCGCCGTGTGGTGCGGGCTCCTCTCCTGGGTGCTCGCGGCGCCGGCGGGCGTCCCGCTGGTAGACCTGGTGCGCTGAACGGCTGGGCGCGGGGGGATTGCGCCTTCGTCACACGCCGCGCCGTCCTGTCCCACCCGCGTTGCCCTTTTCCGCGCCCGCGGTGTAAATCGAAGGATGCGTCCCGCCCCCCTCGGCGCGCTGCTCACGGCAGCCGCGCTGCTCGTCGCCCGCATGGGGCAGACGCCTCTGCGCGCCCAGGAGGCGCACGGCGCGGGGGGCGCGCGCGCAGGCGCACAGGCGCTGCTCCTCGTCACGCGCGCCGCGCCGGCGTTCGGCGGCCGCAGCTACACCGAGGCGTACGTGACGCAGCCGGCGCTGATGGCGCACCTGCCGCTGCTCGGCGGACGCGCGGCGCTCACGGGCACGCTCAACCTGGAGCCGCTGACGCTGCGGCGCGGCGAGCTGAACGCCGGGATCTTCGGCGAGGGCTACGTGGACCGCCGCCACCCCCACACGCTGCTGCACGAGCTGATCGCGAGCGCCGGCGTCGGGTGGGGCGGCGCGCGCGGCTCGCTCGCGGCGGGGAAGGGGTTCGTCCCCTTCGGCACCGACGACCCGATGGTGCGTCCGTTCGCGAAGTACCCGGTGAACCACCACTACGCGCAGCTGCTGGAGCGCGCGGTGGCGGTGGGTGCGCTCTCGTGGCGGACGCGCGTCGCGCTCGAGGCGGCGGCGTTCAACGGCGACGAGCCCGAGGGCGTCTACGACCAGCCGAACCTGCGCCGCTTCGGCGATTCGTGGGCCGCGCGCCTGACGATTCATCCGCTGCCGGCGTGGGCGGCGCTGGAGGCGCAGGGGAGCGTCGCGCGCGTCGCGTCGCCGGAGAACGCGCTGGGCGGCGGACTGGACCAGCGCAAGACGAGCGTGGCCGCGCGCTACGCCGGCGCGCGCGTCGTGGCGCTGGCCGAGTGGGCGCGGACCGACGAGTACAGCCGCCGCCTGCACGCCTTCCGCTACGAGAGCGTGCTCGCCGAGGCGAGCGGGCGCTGGCGCGGGGCCGAGCTGGGGCTCCGCGCCGAGCGGACGACGCGGCCGGAGGAGCAGCGGATGGCCGACGCGTTCCGGTCGCCGCGCCCGCACGACGACTTCTCGATCCTCGGACTGACGCGGTGGCAGGTGCTGACCGCGCGGCTCGCGCTCGCCCCAGGCGGCTCAGGGGGCCCGCGCGCGGAGCCGTTCGCCGAGCTGTCGCGAAGCCGCGCGACCTCGCTGACGTCGCCGTCCCTCTTCGTCCCGCGCGACTTCTACGGGGCGAGCACCCTGTGGAGCCTCTCGGCCGGCGTCCGGCTGCGCGCCGGCGCCGCACACTCCCGCATGGGCCGCTACGGCGCCGCGTCGCTCGACGCGCCGGGCGGGCATCATCATGCAGTTTCTCCCAAATGCAGACACGCATGACGAAGCGAAATCCGGCAGCCGCCTGCATTACCATGCTCCTGTTCGCCGCCGCCTGCTCCGACGGGTCGAAGGCGGTGGGCACGAACCGGAGCGGGGTCGTGGTGCCTGACGAGCCGCCGATGACGGTGGTGGGGCTGGGGGCCGTGCGGGAGCGGTACACGGCCGAGGTGGCGGCGCGCGGTGGCTACGCGTACACCTCCACCTGGGGGCGGCGCGGCACGGTGCGCGGGGACGCGGTGAAGGTGTGGGACGTCCGCGGCGACGTGCCGCAGCTGGTCGACTCGGTCGTCGTCCCGGGCGCCGGCACCACCGGCGACGTGCAGATCTCGGACGACGGCGCGCTGCTGGCGGTGGCCAGCCAGGGGGGCGCGAACGGGATCTACTTTTACTCGCTCGCCGACCCGGCGCACCCGCGCCTGCTGAGCGGCTTCGCCGGCCCGAGCGTGGCGCCGGGGGGCGTGCACACGGTGAAGTTCGGGCGCGTGGCGGGGCGACTGTACGCGTTCCTGTCGATCAACCCCTCGGGGAGCGGCGACCCGGCGCGGCTGGTGACGCTCGACCTCGGCGAGCCGGAGATCCCGCGGCAGATCTACGCGCGGAACATGGGGAACCCGTACGTGCACGACGTGTTCGTGCGCGACGGCGTGCTGTTCACGGCGCTCTGGTTCGACGGGGTGAGCGTGTGGGACATCGGCGGGGCGGGGCACGGCGGCTCGCCGGCCGCGCCGGTGCTGGTGGGCAGCGTGCTCACGGTCGGCGGGCACGCGCACAACGTGTGGTGGTACCACGACGCGTCGGGCGGCAAGCGCTACATCTTCGTCGGCGAGGAGGGGCCGGGGACCTACGTCGGCGGCGAGACGACGGGGGACGTGCACGTCGTGGACGTGACGGACTTCTCGCACCCGGTCGAGGTCGCGTTCTTCCACCTGGACGGCGCCGGCGCGCACAACTTCGCGATGGACGAGCAGCGCGGCATCCTCTACGTCGCCTACTACAACGGCGGCGTCCGCGCCCTCGACGTGCGCGGCGGGCTGGGCTCCTGCACGCCGGCGCAGCGCTCGACCGACGGCCGCTGCGACCTCGGCCTCATGGGCCGCGAGAAGGGCCCCGCCCTGGCCCCGCGGAACGACGTCTCCGTCTGGGGCGTGAGCCTCCAGTGGCCGTACCTCTACGCGACGGACATGCTGAACGGCGTGTGGAAGATCGCGGCGTACAACGACTGATGGGCGATTCGCGTCTCAACCTTCCTTTCGACGCGCCACCGCGATGTCCCGCCCCGCCGCCCACGCGCCCACGTCGCTGCGGGTGATGGCGGCCGCCATGAGCTCGGGGAAGAGGTCCGGGGTGCAGGCGAAGCAGGGCACGTCGAGCGCGGCCAGCTCGCCGGCGATCGAGGAGTCGTAGGAGGGCGCGCCGTCGTCGCTCAGCGCCAGCAGCGCGATCATGCGGACGCCCGAGCCGGCGAGCGCGGCGGCGCGCTGGAGCATCTCCTCGCGGTTGCCGCCCTCGTACAGGTCGGAGATCAGCACGAGGATGGTGTCGTGCGGCGCCCGCACCAGCCCCTGGCAGTAGGCGAGCGCGCGGTTGATGTCGGTGCCGCCGCCGAGCTGCACGCCGAACAGCAGGTCCACGGGGTCGGTCATCTCCTCGGTCAGGTCCACCACCGAGGTGTCGAAGACGACCATGCGCGTGTGCAGCGTCGGGAGCGAGGCCAGCGTGGCGCCGAAGACGCCGGAGTAGACGACCGACGACGCCATCGAGCCGCTCTGGTCCACGCACAGGATGACGTCGCGCAGGGCGCCGCGCTTGCGGCCGTGGCCCACCAGCCGCTCCGGCACGATGGTGCGGTACTCGGGCTGGTAGTGCTTGAGGTTGAGGCGGATGGTGCGGTCCCAGTTGATCTCGTGGTGCCGCGGCCGCCGGTTGCGCTCGGCCCGGTTGAGCGCGCCGGCCACCGCCTGGCGGAGCGGGCTGGCGAGCCGGCGCTCCAGCTCCTCCACCACCTTCCGCACGACGAGCCGCGCCGTCTCGCGCGTGCGCGCGGGCAGGACGCCGCCGAGCGAGAGCAGCGTCCCCACCAGGTGCACGTCCGCCTGCACGGCCGAGAGCAGCTCCGGCTCGAGGAGCATCCGCCGCAGCCCCAGCCGCTCCAGCGCGTCCTTCTGCATCACCTGCACGACCGACGACGGGAAGTACTGCCGGATGTCCCCCAGCCAGCGCGCCACGTTAGGCGCCGAGGCGCCGAGCCCGCCGTGGCGCCCGGCCGCCGTCCCGCTCGCGCCCCCGCCGCCCGACTCGTAGAGCGCGGCCAGGGCGCGGTCCATCGCCGCCTCGGTCTCGGAGAGCGAGCACGCGCCCTTGGGAAATTCCGCCGCCTCGCCGAGGACGAGGCGCCAGCGGGCGAGGCGGTCGGTGACGGGCGGCGGGGCGGTCATGCGGTGGCCTCCAGGCCGAGCAGTCTGCGCACCAGCGGCAGCACCGCCGCGGCGCGCTCGTCGTCGAAGCCGGGCGCGCCGTCGGCGCCGGCGGCGGCGGCCGCCGCCGGGCGACGCGCGCCGCCCCGCACCGCGCGCTCGCCGAGCTGGCGGCGGACCGGGGCCTCGAAGGTCGAGAAGGTGCGGCGGAGG
>DATFPD010000437.1:0-5832 GCA_035265005.1 Gemmatimonadaceae bacterium
GGTCGACGTGCGCTCGACGACCCACGCCGCCACCGGGCCGAACCGCATCGTCGGCGACGCGCCCGCGGGCGGCATCTCGGCCGCCGCGCCGTAGGCGACGCGGATGAACGCGCCGCCGTCGTGCGCGATCCCGGGCGCGCTGGAGAGCCGCGGCAGCCACCCGTCGACGAGCGCCCGGAGCCCCGGCTCGACTTCGACGCTCAGCGAGCGGTCGAAGAGCAGGCTCTGGCGGCCGGCGAGATGCGCCACGAGATCGAGCATCACGCTCACGCGTCCCCTCGCACCGACGTCGCGGAGGGCGTGAGCAGCCCCTTGTCGACGAGGTCCAGGACCACGCGGTCGAGCTCCGGCGCCGCCTGCTCGGCGGTCACGTCGAAGCGGCGGCACAGCTCCTCGAGCAGCTGCGCGCGCGTCTTCCCCTGCTCCAGCCCGCGCCAGATGGCCGCGGCGGTGGAGTTCAGCCGGTAGTAGCGCTTGGTGTCCATGTGCAGCAGAACCGCCTCGTCCTCGAGGTGGGCCGTGAGGACGTCGTTGGACACGGTGTAGCTGGCGCTGTGATCCATTACTCCGGCTCGCGTGGCGTGTGGTGCGTGCAGGGCGGTCATGCGGTCAACGGACCCCGGCGGGGCGCTGGGGCGAGCCCGCGCCGATGTTGACGTCGACCGGCTGGGCCGGATTCTTCGGATCGACGATGCGCAGCCGGGAGCTGTCGCCGTCCCAGGCGACGTAGGCGATCCGCCCGTCGGAGAGCCACGTCGGGCTGGCGTCGGTGCCGGCGCGGGTGGTGAGGCGCACCGGCTCGCCGCCGGCCACCGCCGCCACGTAGATCTCGGCGTCGCCGCCGGCGCGGTTCGACGTGAAGGCGATCGACTTGCCATCCGGGCTCCACGCCGGCTCGAAGTCGGCCTCGGTCGTCGTGGTCCCCTGGAAGGGGGTGACCTTCGGCGCGCCGCTCTGGCCGAGGTCGAGGATGTAGATGTCCGCCGTCCCGCTCTGCGTGGACGCGAAGACGAGGCGCGTGCCGTCGGGCGACCAGCTGGCCGAGGACTCGACGGCGCCCTCGTAGCCGAAGGCGGGCGCCGCGACGGCGGCGCTGAACGCCTCGTTGTCGCCGACCCAGATCTTCGTCGCGCCGCCGCCCACCACGGCGCCGCCGGCGGCGCTGAAGGCCAGGCGCTTGCCGTCGGGCGAGATGGCCGGGTCGAGCTCCTGGCGGTTCGGCGATTCGGTGAGGCGCGCCTCGTTCTTCGTGGCGAGCGAGACGGTGTAGAGCTCGGCGGCGCCGCTGTTCCGGTTGCTCGTGAAGACGACGCGGGTGCCGGCCGCGGTCGGGTGCCGATCGTCGCCCGGGCTCGTCGTCAGGCGCGTGAGGTCGCTGCCGTCGGCCTTCACCGAGTAGATGTCGCGGTTCCCGTCGACGACCATGTCGAAGACGATGACCGGGACGGCGCCCGGGGTGCCGCCGTTGCCGCCGTTGCCGCCGTCGTCATCGTCGTCGGGCCCGACGCCGCTGGCACCGCCGCACGCCGCGACTCCTGCCGCGAGGGCAAGGAGCGCGAGGGAACGCCGCGCCCGGAGGGAGCGGTATCCTTCGCGAAACTGCACTGTTCCTGTCGCGACAGAGGCGTCAGACGGAGCGTACAGAGCTCGATGCGGCATGGGAGGACTCGGGAGGTGTGGCCGGGGAGAGGGTGGCCACGGTGCTGCGAAGACCTACGAAGTGGCGTGCGACTTACCCTTGCGGAGGCCGGCCGACCCGAACGGCCGAGGGTGCTGCGGGTGCTGCGGGTGCTGCGGGTCTACTGTGCCTTTCGGCCTTCTCGCCCACCCGGAGCCGGCCATCATCGGCGGGCCGGCCCGAGTGGTACTGCTGGTGGCGCTGAATCACACCCAAGGGAGGAGTGCAGCGTGTCGAGCGTGTGCGAGAAGCCTGACTCAGAGCTCAGAAGGCGAAGGTGTTGCTGCTGGCGTCGCCGCCGCCGCTGATCGCGCCGCTGATCGGATCACTGCTGATCACGGGGCCGCCGCCGCTCTGGAGGGTGAGGTCCGTGAGGCGCGGCAGCTCGGTCACAGTCGGCGTGACCCAGGCCTGCTTCACGATGTTCGCATCGTGCTTCAGGAAACTCATGATACCAACCCTTGGGTGAATGGTGGGTGCTTCGGTACTGCGGTGCTACGAACGACGACTGCGAGTGCAGCGAGTGCAGCGAGTGCAGCGGAACAGCGAGGTCAGACGAAGGAGAAAGTGCCCGAGCCGCCGGTGATGCTCGAGATGATCGGGCCGCCGCCACCGGGATCCTGGAGCCCGCCGCTCTGCAGCGTCAGCTCGGTGAAGCCGGGCAGCTCGGTGACGACCGGCGTCACCCAAGCCTGCTTCGTGTTCTGTGCGCGGTTCTCGCTCATGTCTCGACCCCAGGGGGTAGAAGGTGATACTGCCAATTCGTCGTACTTCCCAGTAGCGGGCACCCGCCCGCCGAGGTACTTCTGGACAACTAACCAGCAGCAGCGCGAGCTACGTCCTGCGCGGAGTGGTAGCGCCGGGGGAAGCATGGCCCATGCCCCCCGACGACCCCTCCCGAATCGCTAGGCAGGAATTGCCGGGCGCGGACGGCCTGGACCTCGGGGCGCCTGGAGGATACCACCCGCATGTCCATTGTCTTCCAGGCGTTACGAAATCGAGAATCGCGATGCAGGTCGTCGACACCGGTGATCACATGTAGCGCACATCACCAAACATCTGTGCGAAAGACCATGTGGTGCAGTCTCACCGGCGCGTCATTGTGTAGTGGCACCGCTACAGCAATTCTCGTCGTGGAGTGGCCGTTCGGAGCCCGGAAGGATCGTCCGAGGGCGATCCCCGCCCATCCATTCCGGGACGGTGGCGGTGGTCGAAAAGGCAGAGCGGGACGATGGATCGACGCCGCATTCTGATCATCGGCTCCGGGGGCGCGGGGAAGAGCACGCTCGCGGCGCGGGTCGGCGAGCGCACCGGACTCCCGGTGGTGCACCTCGACGTCCTCTACTGGAGGCCGGGGTGGGTGGCCACCCCCAACGCGGAGTGGGACCGCGCGATCGCCGGGCTGCTGGCTCGGCCGGCCTGGGTCATGGACGGCAACTACAGCCGCACCCTGGACCAGCGCCTCGCCGCCTGCGACACGGTGGTGTTCCTCGACCTGCCCCGCCTCGTCTGCCTCTGGCGGATCGTGAAGCGCCGACTGCGCTTCCACCGGCGGACCCGCCCCGACATGGCCGGCGGCTGCGAGGAGCGGCTCACCTGGCAGTTCGTGCGCTGGGTCTGGGACTACCCGCGCCGGACGCGCGGCCGCGTCCTCGACAAGCTCCGCTCGGCCGAGGCGGCGGGGACGAGCGTCCTCGTCCTGCGCTCGGACCGCGAGGTGGAGCGGTTCGTAGCCGGGCTGCCGGCGGGCCTCGCCTAGCACGCCTCGCCTAGCGGGCCTCGCCTAACGCCGGACCGTCGCCGTCAGTCCAGCGCCCGCGGCGAACCCGACGATCACCACGACGGTCTCCCACCAGGGCGTTTCCCGGCCCACGAAGACCTCGCGGCCGAGCAGCGCGTCCGAGAGCCAGCCCACGGCGGCGAACGCCGACATGAAGACGTAGCCGCGCGCGAGCCACCGGGAGATTCGCACGCCCTGGGGCGGATAGCGGAACAGCTCCCGGCCGCCGCGGAGAGGAACACGCGGCATGGGCTGACGGAGCTCCTCCGCCAGCTCCGCCCGGAATGCGACATTCTCCAGGACGAGCACTGCCCAGAACTGGCGGTACGTCACTCGCCTCCTCGCATCACCGGCCACAGCCACGCCGCGCCCCGCACGCCGCTGGAGTCGCCGTGCAGGTGGCGGACGACGCGGGTGGCGATGGTGTCCGAGAACACGTAGCGCGGCAGCAGCGCCGACGTCGCCTCGGGGAGCCCGGGGATGTTGGACATCCCGCCGCCGAGCACGATCACGTCGGGGTCGAGGAGGTTGATGAGCGACGCCAGGGCGCGGGCGAGGCGGTCGTGGTAGCGGGCCATCGCCTCGGCGGCGGCCGGCTCCCCGGCGGCCGCGGCGGCGACGACGGCGTGGCTGGAGAGCGCCCGCCCGGTGCGCCGCTCGTGGTCCTGCTCGAACCCGGGCCCCGACAGGAACGACTCGACGCACCCCCGCTTCCCGCAGTAGCAGGGCGGCCCCGGGTACTCGTCAGGCTCGAGCCACGGGAGCGGGTTGTGCCCCCACTCGCCGGCGATCAGGTTCGCGCCCTCCAGGCAGCGCCCGCCGACGACGATGCCGCCCCCCACGCCCGTGCCGAGGATGACGCCGAACACCACGTCGGCGCCGGCCGCGGCGCCGTCGCTGGCCTCGGAGAGGGCGAAGCAGTTGGCGTCGTTCATCAGCCGCAGCGGCCGCCCGAGCAGCCGCTCCAGGTCGCGCCCCAGCGGCTGCCCGTTGAGCCAGACCGAGTTCGAGTTCTTCACCAGCCCCGTCGCCGGCACGATCACGCCCGGCATCCCGATCCCCACCGTGCCGACCCCGCCCGCGTCCGCCTCCACCGCGCCCACCAGCCCGGCGATGGCGTCCAGCAGGGTCGGGTAGTCCCGCGGCGTCGGCACGCGCCGCCGCGCCAGCACCTCGCCGGCGGCCGAGAGGGCGACGCTTTCGATCTTCGTCCCGCCGAGGTCCACGCCGACGCGGAGGCCGCGCGCCTTCACGTTAGGCACGTTCCGGTCAGTGCTGGACCACGCGCGTCCGCGCGACGCGACCGGCGCCGTCGAACAGCACGTCGAACGAGTCGTAGTCGATCCGGAAGCCGGTCCACATGCCGACGTTGTAGCTGTACACCGAGTCCGACTTCGCCATGTCCGGCTCGCCAAGCATCTCCACGACCGCCGCGCGCGGCATGCCGCTCCCGTCAAGCCGCCGCCCGAGGTCCGTGGTCATGCTGGCCCGGCGGCTGTCGGACCGCGCCCGGCCCGACTCGGCGGCCCACACGCCGCGGTCGAAGCGGCGGTCGCCGAACGGCTTGGCCAGCGCGGCGAGGACGACGACGACCATCCCGACGTACAGCAGGCCGGCGCCGGCCGCGATCGCCGCCGGGATGCCGAAGCGCGGACGCGCGCGAAGCAGCCGCGCCGCGCCCCCCGCGACGAACCCGAGCACCGCGCCGGCCCCGCTCCCGCCAACGGCTCCCGCGAGCACGCTCACCGCCGGCGCGGGGCCGAGCGCGGCCCAGATGATCCCGTCGCCGGCGCCGTGAATCAGCCCGAGCGCCGCGCCGACGTGCACCGCCCGACGGAGGGTGGACCGCCAGCCGGTCACGACGACCGCGACCAGCGTCAGCGCGAGCGTCACGCCCTCGTAGCGCGCCAGCGGCTCCCAGCTGTAATAGCCCCACGCGGCGCGCGCCGCGTCGGCCGCCAGGACGAGGACCGACCACGCGAGCAGCGAACGATTGCGATGCGGCATCGCCCTGGCAGCAGCTACGGCAGCTCCTGCCATCCCCGCCGGTCGGGGACCCCGAACACGCAGACGCGGACCCGGAGTGGCGGGAAGCTCGGGCGGACGGTAGTCATCGCGGACACGAGAATGAAGTCGATCGTGCGAACGATGAACAGATGCGCGCGGGACCGGAGTGCGTCCAGGGCGGCCGCGCTCCGCCGCGCTCCGCCGCGCTCCGCGTCACTCCGCCCGCAGCGCCGTCGTGGGGTCGGTGCGGCTCGCGCGCCACGCGGGGCCGTAGGCGGCGAGGGTGGTGACGGCGAGGAAGAGCGCGGACACCACGGCCAGCGTCGCCCCGTCGCGCGCGCCGACGCCGAGCACGAAGCCCTCAAGC
>DATFPD010000438.1:0-6803 GCA_035265005.1 Gemmatimonadaceae bacterium
GTTCGTGGACGACACGATGTTCTACCGCGAGGGGCATCGCCGCATCTTCCGGGCGATGATCTCGATCACCGAGCGGGGGGACGTCATCGACCCGCTCACGCTCTCCGACGAGCTGGGCCGACGCGGGGAGCTCGAGGCGAGTGGCGGCAAGGATTACATCTCGTACCTCACCGACGCGATCCCGACGTCGGCGAACGTCGAGTACCACGCGAAGATTGTCCGCGAGAAGGCGCTGCTCCGCCGGCTGATCGAGGTGTCGACGACCATCGTCGGCGAGGCGTTCGAGGCGCGGCAGAGCGCCGCCGAGCTGCTCGACGAGGCCGAGTCGCGGATCTTCCAGGTGGCGCAGGCGCAGGGCACCGGCGGCTTCACGCGCATCAAGGAGCTGCTCTGGCCGGCGATGGAGCGCATCGAGCAGCTCCACCGCGAGGGGCGCGCGATCACCGGCGTGCCGACGGGCTTCACGGAGCTCGACGAGATGACGTCGGGGTTCCAGCCCGCGGACCTCATCATCGTGGCGGCGAGACCGTCGATGGGAAAGACGGCGCTCACGCTCAACATGGCGCAGCACGCCGCCATCGAGTGCAGCGTGCCCGTCGCGTTCTTCTCGCTCGAGATGAGCAAGGACTCGCTCGTGCAGCGACTCCTGACGAGCGAGGCGCGGATCGACGCGCAGAGTCTGCGCAAGGGACGCCTGCGCGACGACGACTTCCCCCGCCTGGCGAGGGCGGCCGGCATCCTGAGCCACGCGCCGATCTACATCGATGACACGCCGGGCATCACGCTGCTCGAGATGCGGTCCAAGGCGCGGCGGCTCAAGGCCGAGAGCGGGCTGGGACTCGTCATCGTCGACTACCTCCAGCTCATCCAGGGGCCGTCGTCGGTCGAGAACCGGCAGCAGGAGATCAGCATGATCTCGCGCTCGCTCAAGGGGCTGGCGAAGGAGCTCAGCGTGCCGGTGATGGCGCTGTCGCAGCTCTCGCGCGCGCCGGAGCAGCGCACGGGCGACTCGAAGGGGCGGCCGCAGCTCTCCGACCTCCGCGAGTCGGGCGCGATCGAGCAGGACGCGGACGTGGTGCTGGCCATCTACCGCCCCGAGGTCTACGCCGACCGGACCGAGGGCCCGCCGGTCGACAAGGACGGCAACTCGCTCGAGGGGCGCGCCGAGATCATCATCCTGAAGCAGCGCAACGGGCCGATCGGGACCGTGAACCTGTTCTTCCACAAGCAGTACACGCGCTTCGAGAACTTCTCGGGGCGGAAGCCGCCATCGTCGGACGAGTGACGCCCAAGGTTCGGACGGTCTACCGCTGCACCGAGTGCGGCGCCGAGTACCCCAAGTGGGCGGGCAGGTGCGAGAGCTGCGGCGAGTGGAACACGCTCGTGGAGGAGACGGCGGCGCCGAAGGTCTCGTCCTCGGCGCGCAGCGCGGGCGCCCAGCGCCGCGCCGGCGGGCACGCCGCGCTCGGCGAGGGAGGGAGCGTGGCGCCGACCCCGGCGCTGCGCGAGGTGCAGGGCTCCGAGGAGCGCCGCCTGCGCACGGGGCTCGGCGAGTTCGACTTCGTGCTCGGCGGCGGGATCGTGCCGGGGTCGATGGTGCTGGTGGGCGGCGAGCCCGGCATCGGCAAGTCGACGCTGCTGCTCCAGGTCGCGGCGCGGCTCCGCACGTTAGGCGAGCGCGCGCTGTACGTCTCCGGCGAGGAGTCGCCGCTCCAGGTGAAGCTGCGCGCCGACCGGCTGGAGGACCAGGGGGCCGGCGACGTCGAGCTGCTGAGCGAGACGCTGCTCGAGACGATCGTCGCCACGGCCGCCTCGCGCGACCCCGCGGCGATGGTCGTCGACTCGATCCAGACCGTCTACACGCAGGACCTGGAGGGCGCGCCGGGCAACGTGGGGCAGGTGCGCGAGTGCGCCGCCCGGCTGATGCGCTTCGCCAAGGAGAGCGGGACGGCGGTGTTCGTCGTCGGCCACGTCACCAAGGGCGGCGGGATCGCCGGGCCCAAGACGCTGGAGCACATCGTCGACACGGTGCTCTACTTCGAGGGCGACGGCGCGCTCGACCACCGGGTGCTGCGGGCGACGAAGAACCGCTTCGGCAGCGTCGACGAGATCGGGGTCTTCCGGATGACCCAGGGCGGCCTGACGCCGGTCGACAACCCCTCGGAGCTCTTCCTCGGCGACCGGCTCAACACGGCGTCGGGGAGCGCGGTCACGGCGCTGCTCGAGGGCACGCGGCCGGTGCTGGTGGAGATCCAGGGGCTCGCCGCGAAGGCCGGCTTCGGGACGCCGCAGCGGGTCGCGACCGGCTTCGACGCGCGGCGCCTGGCGCTGCTCCTCGCGGTGCTCGACAAGCGCGCGGGGCTGTCGTTCGCGCAGCTGGACGTGTTCCTGAACGTGGTCGGCGGGATGCGGCTGATCGAGCCGGTGGGCGACCTCGCGGTGGCGGCCGCGCTCGCGTCGAGCGTGTACGACCGGCCGCTTCCGCCGGACGCGGTGTTCCTGGGCGAGCTCGGGCTGGGCGGGGAGATCCGGCCGGTCTCGCAGGCGGAGCGCAGACTGGCCGAGGCGGCGAAGATGGGGATGACGCGCGCGTACATGGCCGAGCGGGGCGTCCCGCGCCGCGCGCCGCGCGACATCCAGGCCGTCGGCGTGCGCAGCGTGTCGGAGCTCTTCGAGCGGCTCTTCTCGTGAGGCACTCGTGAGCGAAGGCGCGGCGGCGGCCGACGTCGGCGTGATCGTGGTCGCCGGCGGCGCCGGGACGCGGGTCGGCGGGCGCGAGCTGAAGCAGTTCCGATGGGTGGCCGGGAAGCCGATGCTGCTGCACAGCGTGCAGACCTTCCAGCGCCGCGCCGACGTCGCGGTGGTCATCTGCGTCATGCCGCCGACGCGGGTCGGCGATCCGCCGCCCTGGCTCTTCCAGTGCGACACCGACCGTCTGCTGCTCTCCGTCGGCGGCCGCGAGCGCACCGAGAGCGTCGCCAACGGCCTCGAGGAGCTGCCTGACGCGTGCCGCGTCGTGCTCGTGCACGACGCGGCGCGGCCCCTCGTCGGCGACGAGACGATCGCGCGGGTGATCGAGCAGGCGCGCCGCGGCCGCGGCGCGGTGGCCGCGCTGCCGGTCGTCGACACGCTCAAGGAGGTCGGCGAGGACGGGGCGGTGCTGCGCACGGTCCCGCGGGACCGGCTCTGGCGGGCGCAGACGCCGCAGGGCTTCCCCCGCCAGATGCTGGAGGAGGCGCACGCGGCGGCGCGGCGCGAGCGTGCCACCGCGACCGACGACGCCGCGCTCTGCGAGCGACTCGGGTTCCCGGTCGTGGTCGTGCGCGGGAGCGAGCGCGCGGTGAAGGTGACCGAGGAGCGCGACTTCGCGCTCGCGGACGCCCTCAGCACCCTCGCCGACTGAGAGGCGTCGACGGTGCCGACGGAGCTCAGCGCCATCCCGTTCTGGTCCGCGGAGGAGGTGGAGGCGGCCCTGCGCAATACGATCCGGCACCTCCAGGCGGGGCAGGTGCTGGCGTACCCCACCGAAACGGTGTACGGGTTCGGCGGCGCGGTCGACTACCAGTCGGTCGAGACGCTGGTGCGCTTGAAGGGGCGGCCGCCGGGCAAGCCATTCCTCCTGCTGATCAACGGCAGCGAGATGCTGGGACGCCTCGACCTTCGTCTCACGCACTCGGCGTCGCTCCTCGCCGCTCGGCACTGGCCGGGGCCGCTGACGCTCGTCCTTCCCGGCGGCGAGCGGCGCGTGCCGGCGCGACTGCGGGGGCCCGAGGGCGGCGTCGCCGTGCGCTGGACGTCGCACCCGGCGCTGGCGCGGCTGATTCGCGCCTACGGCGACCCCATCACCTCCACGAGCGCGAACCGCCCGGGGCAGCCCGCCGCGACCTCGGCCGGCGAGATCATCGCGCAGTGGCGGGACGCGATCGGGCGCGGCATTCTACATGTGCTCAACGGTGGGCCGCTGGTTCCGTCCCCGCCCTCCACCGTGGTAGACTGCACTGGACGCCACGCGCGCGTCATCCGCCCCGGCGCGATCCCGGCGGACGTGCTGCGCGAGAGCGTTCCCGACCTGATCGGCGATGCGTGAGCCGCCGTCGCCACCCGCGACCATCGTATGAAGCTCCTCTTCGTCTGCACTGGCAACACCTGCCGGAGTCCGCTGGCGGCTGCGATCGCGCAGCGGCTGGCGGCGGAGCGCGGCCTCGCTGAGCTGGAGGCGTCGAGCGCCGGGACCAGCGCGTGGGACGGCATGCCGGCCTCCGACGGCGGGCTGCTGGTGGGGATGGAGCGAGGGCTCGACCTCTCCGACCACCGCGCCCGGCAGCTCACCCCGGAGATCGTCGGCGACGTGGACATCGTGCTGACGATGGGCCCTCACCACCTGGAGCGGGTCGAGGCGGTCGGCGGCGAGGGCAAGACGTACCTCCTCACCGACTACGCGTCGCACGGCGCCACCCGCCGCCCCGTGAGCGACCCGTTCGGTGGCGACCTCGAGGTGTACCGCGCCACGTTCGATGAGCTGGAGCGGGAGATCCGCCAGGTGCTCGACCGCCTCGCCGCCGAGCGCACGCCAGACGTGCCGTGACCGCGCCGCGTCGCCATCCGACGCGCCTCGTCCTCCTCGGACACCCGGTCTCGCAGTCGCTCTCGCCAGTCTTTCAGAACGCCGCGCTCGCGCACGCCGGTCTCGCGGCGCGCTACGAGACGATGGACGTGCCGCCGGAGCGCGTGCGCGAGACGCTCGAATCGCTCGCCGCCGAGGGCGCGGCGGGCAACGTGACGATCCCGCACAAGGAGCAGGCTCGCGCGACCTGCTCGCGCGTGACGCCGCTCGCCGACCGCGTGGGCGCGGTCAACACGTTCTGGCCGGACGACGACGGCGCGCTCTGCGGCGACAACACCGACGTCGGGGGCTTCGACGAGCTGGTGCTCACGGCGCTGGATGCGCCGCCCTCAGGCGTGCGGGTCGCACTGCTGGGCGCGGGCGGGAGCGCCGCGGCGGTGCTGGCGGCGGTCGAGCGGTGGCCCGGCTGCGAGGTCGCCGTCTGGGGTCGGGGCGGGGAACGCGGGCGCGCGCTGGCGGAGCGATTCGGGCGCATCGCGTCCGCGGCGGCGACGCCTGACGCCGCGCTGACGGGCGCGCGTATCGTCGTGAATGCCACGCCGGTCGGCCTTGCGGCGGACTCGGCGATGCCGGTCGACGCGGCGCAACTGCCGCCCGACGCCGTCGTCGTCGATCTCGTGTACCGACGCGACGGCGCGCCGACCGAGTTCGTGCGCCGGGCGCGCGAGCGCGGCCTGCGCGCGGTGGACGGACTCCCGATGCTGATCGCGCAGGGCGCGCTGGCGTTCGAGCGATGGTTCGGCTTCGCGCCGGACAGGGAGGTGATGTGGCGATCCGTCCGCTGAGCCCGGGGCTCGCGCAGCGGGTGCGCGCGGGGGGCGCGGCGCTGCTGGATCTGCTGCTGCCGCTCTCGTGCGTGGTGTGCGAGGGGGCGCTCGACGCCGGGGAGCGCGGCGTGGTGTGCGGGCGCTGCTGGTCGCGCGTGCCGGCGCTGCCGCACCCGCAGTGCGCGCGCTGCGGGCACCCGTCGCGCCGCATCGGCGGCGCCTGTCGATGGTGCGAGCAGCTCCCGCCTTACGTGCGGGCGGTGCGCTCCGTATGCTGGGCGGCCGGGACCGGCGAGGCGGTCGTGCACGCGTTGAAGTACCACGGATGGCGCGCGGCCGCCGGGGGGATGGCCGAGCGGATGGCACGCCTCGCGTGGCCCGAGGACGTCGTTGCCGAGCGCGCCGCGCTCGTCCCCGTTCCGCTCGCCGCCGCGCGGGAGCGCGAGCGCGGGTTCAACCAGAGTCGCCTGCTGGCGGAGGCGCTGGCGCCGCGGTGGAAAGTACGGATCTGGGACAAATGTCTGCGCCGCGAGCGTGGCACCGAATCCCAGACGCGGTTGACACCGGGGGAGCGTTTGCGCAACGTTGCCGGCGCGTTTCGTGCAAGCGCCGGACCGTCCGACCCGCTGCGCGGCGCGCACGTCGTGCTCGTCGACGACGTCGTCACGACCGCCGCCACCCTGAGCGCGTGCGCGCACGCGCTGTACGACGGGGGAGCGCGCATCGTCAGCTGCGTTACGTTCGCGCGGGCGCGAGCCTGACCCGGCGCCGCCCCGCCGCCATCACCACAGGAGTCATTCGTCATGGCCATCCGCGTCGGCATCAACGGCTTCGGCCGCATCGGCCGCCAGGTCCTGCGCGCCGCGAAGGAGCAGAAGATCCAGGATCTGGACTTCATCGCGGTGAACGACCTCACCGACACCAAGACGCTCGCCCACCTGTTCAAGTACGACTCGGTCCATCGCACCTACAAGGGCGACGTGCGCGCCGGCGAGGGGTCGATCACGGTGGACGGCGACGAGATCAAGGTGCTCGCCGAGAAGGACCCGGCGAAGCTGCCGTGGAAGGACCTGGGTGTGGACATCGTCCTCGAGTCCACGGGGCGGTTCACGAAGGCCAGCGACGCGCGCAAGCACATCGACGGCGGCGCGAAGAAGGTCATCATCTCGGCGCCGGCCAAGGGCGAGGACATCACGATCGTGATGGGCGTGAACGAGATGAAGTATGACGCGGCGAACCACGCGATCATCTCGAACGCGTCGTGCACGACCAACTGCCTCGTGCCGATGGTGAAGGTGATCCGCGACGCGTTCGGCTTCCGCCACGGGTCGATGGTGACGATCCACAGCTACACCAACGACCAGAACATCCTCGACCTCCCGCACAAGGACCTGCGCCGCGCGCGCGCCGCG
>DATFPD010000439.1:0-11235 GCA_035265005.1 Gemmatimonadaceae bacterium
GCCGAAGAGCTGCTCCGGCGCGATGTAGCCGGGCGTGCCTAACGCGACACCCGTCGCCGTGAGCTTCTCGAACAGCGTGCGGCGGGAGGGGTCGGGCGCGGCGCCGCCGTTCGACGCCCCCTGCCCCTTGGCCGCCGCGCCGGCCTGCGCCGCCTCGAGCGCGCGCGCGATGCCGAAGTCGGCGAGCACCGGCTGCCCGCCCTCGAGCAGGATGTTCTCCGGCTTGATGTCGCGGTGCACGACGCCGTGCGAGTGCGCGTACGCCACCGCGTCCGCGACCTGCCGCAGGAGGCGCACCGCCTCGGGCACCGGCAGCGCGCCGCCGTTGACGATGCGGTCCCGGAGCGACTCGCCGCTCAGGTACGGCATCACGTAGAACAGCAGTCCGTCGTGCGCCCCGGCCGCGAGAATCGGCAGGATGTGCGGGTGCACGAGGTGCTTCGTCACCTCGATCTCGCGCTTGAAGCGCGCCGCCGCCACCTCGCTCACCAGCTCCGGCGGGAGCAGCTTGACGACCACGCGCCGCCCGCTCGCCGAGTCCACGGCGAGGAAGAGGCGGCTCATCCCACCCCCCTCGAACTCGCGCTCGAGGCGGTAGCTGTCGCCCAGCGGAACCTGCAGACGCTCCAGGAGGTCGGTCACGGCGGAGACTGGTGGTGGCGAGAACCCTCTAAGATAGGGCTTGAGCTTGGTGGCGGAGAGGGCTCCAGGCGTCAGAAGGAGGTCACCGCCCGGGGAATACGGGACGCGGGACGCGCAGGGAGATCGCGCGCCGCCGCGTCCCGCGTCCCGCATCCCGCACCTGGCGCACGCGCGCAACACCCCGTCACGCGCCGCGCCCCGGCCGTCCCCGCCGGCAACCCTTCCGCCCCGCCCCCGTGTCAGAAGCCGTGAGACCGCCAACCCACCATTTGAGGCACATATGCGATTCACGACCCTGACCATCGGCACCCTGGCCCTCGCCGCGCTCGCGGCCGCGCCGGCGCGCACGCAGGCCCAGGAGAGCCGCCGCGACCGCGAGCGGCGCGAGCGGGAGGAGCGCGAGCAGGAGCGCGTCAAAGAGCGCGAGGACCGCGTCAAGGAGCGCAAGAGCAGCTCGACCTGGTACGCCACCGACGAGAGCGAGCGCGCGGTGCTCGGGATCAACACGTCGTCCAGCGGCGACCGCGACACGCTGGGACTCCTGATCACGAGCGTCACCGCGGGCAGCCCGGCCGAGAAGTCGGGGCTCGAAGAGGGAAACCGGATCGCCGAGGTCAACGGCGTCAACCTCAAGCTGGACCCGGCCGACGCCGGCGAGTCGGACATGAACGGCATCGCCAGCCGCCGCCTGACGAGAGAGATGCGCAAGGTGCGCCCGGGCGACGAGGTCGAGCTCCGCATCTGGCAGAGCGGGCAGTACAAGAGCGTCAAGGTCAAGACGATCGCCGCCGACGAGCTGAACGAGAACAGCTACCGCTTCTCGCGCGACATGCAGCGCGACGAGGACGAGCGCGCGGTCGTCGGGCTGACGCTCAACTCCACCGGCAGCCGCCGCGACACGCTCGGCGCGCTCATCGTGCGGGTCGAGGAGGACGGGCCGGCCGAGAAGGCGGGGCTGGTCGAGGGCGACCGCATCCAGTCGGTCAACGGCGTGGACCTGCGCGTGCCCCGCGAGGACGCCGGCGACCAGTTCATCAGCAGCGCGAAGACCAACCGCTTCAGCCGCGAGCTGCGCAAGCTCAACGCGGGCGACAAGGTCGAGCTGCGCGTCTACTCGGGCGGCTCCACGCGCACGGTGACGCTGACGACGATGGCCTACGAGGACCTGTACAAGAAGAAGGGGCGCCGCTACGGCGTCATCTTCGGCGGCGGCTACAACGAGGGCCAGACGACGATCATGGCGATGCCCGCCATGCCGGCCATGCCGGCGCTGGCCCCGATGCCGCCGATGCCGCCGATGCCCGCCTCGCCGCGCGTGTACGTCGCGCCGCGCCTCCAGGGCCAGGCGCGGGTGATGGTCGCCCCACGCGTCCAGCGGCTCCGCGTCACCGAGGGCCCCTCGGCTGACGCCGACTTCAACATCGACGTGGACGTCGACGGCGACGTGCTGAGCGAGGACGTGCGCCGCGCGGTCGAGGAGCGCCTCCGTAGCGTCGAAGGGCGCATCCGCGAGGCGCAGATGCGCGCCTCCCAGGCGCTCCAGCGCGCCCGCCTGACCGACCTGTACTTCGAGCCGGTGCTCGCGCCCGCCGCCGCCGCCGCCGGGCAGGCGTCGACCGTCGAGGCGACGACCACGGGTGAGCAGGCCACGATCCGCGCCCTCCAGGCGCGCGTGCAGCAGCTCGAGGCGCAGCAGGCGCGCACGCGCCTTCCGGCCGCCATGGCCAGCATGACGCGTGAGCGCCCCGAGTCGATGGACCGCGGGTCGGTCTCGTCGCGCATCTCCCTCCCCGGCCTCGTCCTGGCCCCGGTCAACGCCGACCTGGCCGCCTACCTCGGCCACGACGCCATGGACGGCCTCCTCGTGCTCGAGGCCGACCGCCAGTGGGCCGGGCTGAACGAGGGCGACGTGGTCCTCTCGGTCGACGGCGAGTGCGTCCTCCAGGACGACGCGTCGTCCCTCCGCGACTCCGCCAGCCACAAGGTCGAGGTGATCCGCGGCGGCAAGCGCCAGACGGTCGAGGTCGCGGCGCGGTAAGAGCAGGAACGAGACACGAGACACGAGATACGAGCCGTGCCCCGGGAGGCCAGAGCTTCCCGGGGCACGGCTCGTATCTCGTGTCTCGTATCTCGTATCTCGTATTTCTTATCTGGCCTCGCACCGATTCACCGCTCGCGTCGCCGATACGACGCCCGCGATGGCGGCGGGGCCGCCGAGCAGGACGGAGCTCGTGACGACGGCTTCCCTCATGCCGGCATCAGGTGAAGTAGTCTTGATGAGCGCCGCCCCCGCCAGGATGCCTCCTGCCGCGAAGAGCGCGGACCGACCGACCGCGCGGAGCGCGACCTCGTCGTGCTGACCGCAGCCGCGCGCCCTGATGCCGGTGACGGCGCCGAGCGTGCCGCCCGCCCACCAGCCGGCCCACATGCCCAGCGCGCCTCCGACGTACCCGCAGAGGCCGTCGGCCTGATGCCGAAACATCCCGCAGGCCGAGTACACGCCCATTACGGGGCCAGCCACCGTGCCCATGAGCATCCCGACGAACGCGCGGTCGCCCACCTGATAGTCTGGGGCGCGGCGGCGGAGCGTGTCGGCGGCGACGGCCGGGGCCAGCGCCACGGGCGTCGCGGCGTTCGCCGCCGCCCGCGCGCCGGCCGCCGACTGGGCGGCGCCGGACGACGGCGCCACGGCCAGGGCGCCCAGGGCAACGAGAGCGAGAGGGCGGGCGACGGGCATCGCGACGGGCATCGGGGCCTCCGGACTGGGAAATGTGCTGCGTACGACCGCCGGAAGCTCGCCGGCTCGCGTGACCTGGGCGTGACCTGAGAGCGAGCGGCTCAGAACGCGGGACCCAGCAGCACCCCGTTCAGCACCAGCCGGTCCAGCGCGCGCCACCAGCCGCGGAACATCGGCTCGTTGGCGAAGAGGATCACGTGACCGTCGCCGAGCGGCTCCTCGACCAGGAGGGCCGTCCCGCGAAGCAGCCGCTCGCTGTTCTCCGGCCACACGAAGCCCGCGCGGTGCAGCGCCCCGGTGGTGGGAAAGACGGCCACGTTCGTCCCCTCCTTGGACAGCTTGAAGAAGGTGCTGCCGTCGAGCATCACCGTGAGCCGCGGATCCTCGTAGCCGTGGGTGAGCCAGTGCGTGCGGTCGAGCACCACGTCGAAGTGCGTTCCGGGGAGCGACGCCGGCGCAGCGTTGCTCGCCGACGGGCTGGTCGCGGCCAGCAGGTCGTCCTGCCGCTTCTCCCCCGCCTGCTCCAGCGCCTGCTGCTGCGAGCCGCGCCGCCGGCCGCCGCCGGCGGCGGCCGGCGCCGTGCCTGACGAGTCCGGCTTCGGCGCCGAGATGCCGGTGGTGTCGCGCGTCGTGTCGCTCCCCACCATGCGCGCACTCGTCAGGTTCACCCCCTCGCGCGCCGCCCACGCCGAGGCGCCGCCCATCGTGATCAGCGTCCCGCCGCCCTGGACCCAGCCGCGCAGCCGGTCCGCGCCCTCCTTGCCGAGGATGCGCCCTACCGCGCCCGACTGCGCATCGGGGACGACGATGACGTTGAACGCCGTCAGGTCGCCGAAGCTCAGGTACTGGAGCGAGATCGGGGTGAAGCGGAGGCCGTAGCGGCGCTCGAACGCCCACCAGACGGCGCCGTAGCTCGTCTGGCTGATTCCCTCGTCGCCGACCAGCGCCACCCTCGGCGCCACGAGGCCGGCGACCGCCTCGGAGCCGATCCCGTACTGTGCCTCGCCGGTGAAGGCGCTGTTCACCCCCGTCACCTCGACGCCGCTCTCCCGCGCGAGCTGGTCCAGCCGCGCGTGCACGAGGGTGTCGTTACGGGAGACGCGGACGATGTAGCTCCCCCGCGGCCACCGCCGCCCGCCGGCCTCCACCGGCAGCGTGGCGACCGCGAGGCGGTAGCCCTCGCGCATCAGGTGGTAGGCGAGCCGCGCCGAGCCGTTGCGCTCGGCGGTGAAGAGATAAGCCGAGCGCGCGGGGCGGCCGGCGATGATCCCGCCGGGGATGTCCACCGCCAGCAGCTCCCCCCCGACGCGCCGCGCCGTCTGCTGCGCCTGCGGCAGCGCCGGCTCACATTCGCTCCGCTCAGTGCAGGCCTCGCCGGGGAGCGACAGCAGGTTGCCCGATACCGTCGGCGCGTCCTCCGTCCAGTACGCCTCGACGCCGAAGGTGACCGGGAGCGACCACGCGGTCACGTCGTAGAACTCGTACCCCTCGCGGCCGGCGCCGCCGGCGCGGCGGATGTTGCGCCGGAACTTCTCGACCTGGAGCCGCGAGAACTCGGGGTCGAGCGTCGGCGACGGCTCGAGGAACGCCTTGGCCATGCGCCCCTGCGGCTGCGCCAGGTCGATCACGTACGCGCCGGCGTCGAAGCGCCGGCCGCCGCGGACGTCGGCGTCGCTCGCGTAGGCGTGCGCGCGCGTGGAGGCGAACGCGGCGTCCGCCCGCCGCACCTCGATCCCCGCGCGCAGCAGCGTCGACACCAGCTCGGCGGCGCGCCCGGGGTCGCTCCCCGGCACGAGCACCACGCGCTTCATTGTCCCCGTGCGCCCCTCCGCCACCGCGCCCTGTCGGAAGCGCAGGTAGTCCCGCACGCGCTCCTGCCGCCGCTCGGCCGTGGTCTGGATCGTCGCCATCGCCGAGACGTAGTGCTTGGCGATGCCGTCGCGGAAGGAGAGGAGCGAGCCGTCCTCTCGCCGCCAGAGGAGCCCCTTCCAGCCGCCGCCGTCGGTCTCGTAGGTCATCCCGGTGGCGCCGGTGAGCCCGGGCCAGGTGTCCCAGTAGAACGGCCCGTACAGGTCGAACACGTCGCGCGAGTAGTACATCCAGCCGTAGCGGTCGAAGGCGTCGGCGTTGCCGCGGCCGATCGCCGTCAGCCACTTGGCCGCGTCGGCGCCGCCCAGGTTCTCGTTCACCGGGCGCGCAGCGGGCGGGAAGAAGTAGCTCGTGACCTGCCCGTGCTGGTCCACCGCGACCATCGGGTGCCAGCGGAGCATCGCCCGCACCAGCGCCTGCGGCTCGCGCTGGGTGGTGGTCATCACGTCGCGGTTCATGTCGAACCGGTAGTGGTTGAAGCGCCCCTGGATGCTCCACGGCTCGTCGTGCTCCATCGAGCCGGGGTTGGGGTCGGCGACGTGGATCGAGTTGTACCAGACGGTGAAGCGCTCGTGCCCGTCCGGGTTCGAGCTCGGGTTGAGGACGACGATCGCGTTGCGGAGCGCGTTCACCGTCGCCGGCTCCTCGCTCGCCGCGAGCTGGTAGAGCGTCTGCATCGCCGTCTCGAAGCCCGGCGACTCGTTGCCGTGCACGCTCTCGTTGATCCAGACGACGACCGGCACCCGCGCCGCGATCGCGTCCAGCTCGGCCTGCGCGACGCTGCGCGGGTCGGCGATCCTGTCCAGGTCGGCGCGGATGGCGTCGAGCCGCTGGATGTTCTCGGGCGCCGAGACGATGAACAGCCGCATCGTCCGCCGCTCGTACGACGAGCCGATCTCCTCCACGCGCACGCGGTCGGTGGCGGCGGCGGCAATGGCGAGCAGCACGCGCTCCTGCATTGCGAACTGCGTGTTCAGCTCGCCGACCTGGTAGCCGAGAACGCTCTCGGGGCGCGGCACGCCCGGCCGGTACGGACCGCGGTCGTAGAAGCTGAAGCCGCGCGTGTCGAGCGCCGAGTCGCGCGGGCTCGGCGGCGCGCCCTGCGCGGCCGCCGAGCCTGACGCGAGCGTGATGCAGAGCAGCGAGCGGAGTATGGAACGCATGGACGGGGTGAAGGAGGGAGTGCCCGGTCGGGAAGCGTGCGAAAGCTGAACGACCATGCGCGCCCGTTCAAGCGTCGTGTGACGGACGGCAAGAACGAGTCGACCACCGGGGCACCGAGACGCCGGGGAGGGGCACACGGAAGAGGGGCCCCCGGCCGGGAGGCTTTGCTGAAGAGCGATTGAACCACAGAGGACACAGAGGACACGGAGGGAGCGCCACGATGGCGGGCCGGCGGCATCAAAGAACTTCAACCCGCCCTGGTTAGAAGCGCTCCCTCTGTGTCCTCTGTGTCCTCTGTGGTTGAATTCGCAGTTCACAGATCGTCCCGGCCGGCCGGGGGCCCTCGTCCGTGTGCCCCTCCCCGGCGTCTCGGTGCCCCGGTGGTCGACTCCTGAAGCCCTCCCGGCATCGATACCGACGGGCGAATAGTGAATAGTTTCCCGCCATGCCCGCCCTCGAACCGATCCTCAAGCCGCGCTCGATCGCCGTCGTCGGCGCGTCGCGGTCGCCCGACACGATCGGGCACCAGGTCGTCGCCAACCTCGTGCGCCACGGCTTCACCGGCGCCGTCTACCCCGTCAACCCGAGCGCGGCCGCGGTCCACTCGATTCGCGCGTACCCCGGCGTCGCCGCGCTGCCGGACGTCCCCGACGTCGCGGTCGTCGTCGTGCCCAAGCAGCACGTGCTCGGCGTGGCCGAGGAGTGTGGGCGGCTCGGCGTGCGCGGGCTCGTCGTGATTTCGGCCGGGTTCAAGGAGACGGGGCCGGAGGGGATGGAGCGCGAGCGCGAGCTGATGGCCGTCGTCCGCCGGCACGGCATGCGCATGGTCGGGCCCAACTGCATGGGTGTGATCAACACCGACCCCGCGGTGTCGATGAACGCGACCTTCGCGCCGACGATGCCGCCGTTCGGGCGCGCCGCGTTCGTCTCGCAGTCGGGCGCGCTCGGCGTCAGCGTGCTGGACTACGCCAGCGAGTACGGGATCGGCATCGCGCAGTTCGTGTCGATGGGGAACAAGCCGGACGTGAGCGGCAACGACGTGCTGCTGGAGTGGGAGCACGACCCCGCGGTCGACGTGATCCTCATGTACGTCGAGAACTTCGGGAACCCGCGCCGCTTCCTCGAGATCGCCTCGCGCATCTCGCGCCGGAAGCCGATCATCGTCGTGAAGGCCGGCCGCTCCACCGTCGGAGCGCGCGCGGCGTCGTCGCACACCGGCGCGCTGGCGGCGAGCGACGCCGCCGTGGACGCGCTGCTCGCCCAGGCGGGCGTACTGCGCGCCGACTCGGTGGAGGAGCTGTTCGACATGGCGATGGCCTTCACCGGCCAGCCGCTGCCGCGCTCCCGCCGCACCGCGGTGCTCACCAACTCCGGCGGGCCGGGCATTCTCGCGGCCGACGCGCTGGAGCGCGTGGGGCTCCAGGTCGTCGAGCTGGCCCCTCAGACCGTGGAGCGGCTGCGCCCCCTCTTTCCCCCCGAGGCGTCGGTGCGCAACCCGCTCGACATGATCGCCTCGGCGAACGCCGCGGGCTACCGCGCGGCGCTCGGCGCGATGCTCGCCGACCCCGGGGTGGACTCGGTGGTCGCGATCTTCACGCCGCCGTTAGGCGTCCGCACCGAGGACGTCGCGCACGCCATCGCCGAGGTGGCGACGGCGGAGGGCCCGGCCCCGCCGCGGGAAGTCGGGGCGACGGGCGAGCGCTTGCGGAGGGCCGAGGCGTTCGACCTCGTTCGCCGCGCCGCACGCGCGCTCATCGCCGCCGGGGAGCAGGCGACCGACATCCAGCTCCGGACCCAGGCGTTCGCGCTGCTGGGCCGCGACAGCATGACGCTGAGCGAGCGCGACTTCGAGCGCGTCCTGCGTGATGCGGACGAGGCCGGCGTGATCGTGCTGCGGCGGGGGAGCGGCGGGTGGCTCGTCGAGCTCCCACCCGGGGAGTCCGTCCCACGCTCGGAGGGTGCATCGCCGACGCCGGCGGGCGGCGCGCCGCCGCCGCGACACCGCAAACCGGTGCTCGCCGTGCTGATGGGGCGCGACCGCCTGCCGCAGGGAAAGTCCGAGCTGCACCGCGCGGGCGTGCCGGCGTACATCTTCCCGGAGTCTGCGGCTCGCGCCCTCGCCGGCATGGTGCGCTACCGCGAGTGGGCGGCACGCGAGCCGCGTGAGGCGCCGGCGCTCGAGGTGGACCGCGACGCGGCCGCCGCAGTGCTCGAGCGCACGCGCGCCGATGGCCGGCCGCGACTCTCCGAGACCGAGGCGCTGGAGCTCGTGGCCGCCTACGGCATCCCGACCGCGCCGGCGCGCCTGGCGCGCTCGGCGGACGACGCGGCGCGCATCGCGGCCGAGCTCGGGTACCCGGTCGTGATGAAGGTCGTCTCGCCGCAGGTGGTGCACAAGACGGACGTCGGCGGCGTGCGCGTCGGGATCGGGAACGAGGAGGAGGCGCGCGCTACCTTCCGCGAGATCCTGGCCGACGTGGCCGCCGGCGCGCCTGGCGCGCGCGTGGACGGCGTCCTCGTGCAGCGCATGCTCCGCGGCGGGCGCGAGACCGTCGCCGGCATCACGCGCGATCCGTCCTTCGGCCCGCTGGTCATGTTCGGCCTGGGCGGCATCTTCGTCGAGGTGTTGCGGGACGTCCTCTTCCGCGTCGCGCCGATCACCGCGCTCGACGCCGAGGACATGGTGCGCGGCGTCCGCGGCGTGCGGCTGCTGGAGGGCGTGCGCGGCGCGGCGCGCGCCGACTTCGCGTCGCTCGAGCGCGCGCTGCTCTCCCTCTCCCGCCTCGCCGCCGACTTCCCCGAGATCGCGGAGCTGGACATCAACCCCCTGCTCGCCTTCCCCGACGGGGCGGTGGCGGTGGACGCCCGGGTGATGGTGGGAGGGTAGAGCGCGGGACGCGGGATCCCTCCACCAACGGAAACCTCGCGGCGCCTCCCGCGTCCCGCCTCCCGCGTCTCACTTCCCTCTTGCGCGAGCCGCCCCTACACCACAATTTAGGACATACGAAACCATCAGTGAGCGTTATCTAAGTGTCCAGCGCTTTTCTGCTCGTCGTGCGCGCCGCGCTGATCCTCGTCGGCGGAGTGTCGACCGCCTGCACGCTCGGTGCGCAGGGGTCCCCGCCCGCCGCCGGCGTCATCGCCGGCCGGGTGCTGGACAGCGCGGGCGCGCCCGTCGCCTCGGCGCGGGTGACCGCGGCGGGACTCGACCGGGTGGCGGTCACGAACGACAGCGGGCGGTTCGTGCTGCGGCTGGTGCCCCCGGGCCGCCGCCCGCTGCTCGTGACCCAGATCGGCTACCTCCCGGCGCGGCTCGCCGTCGAGCTGCGCGGCGGCGACACGGCGCGGGTGGAGGTCGGGCTGCAGCGCACGACCGTGACGCTGAGCAGCGTGCAGGTCACCGCCACGCCCACCAGCCGGGACCCGCTCGCCGTGGCGCAGTCCACCACCGCCGTCGCCGGCGCGGAGCTGGAGCGCTCGCTCGGCTCGACCCTCGGCGCGACCCTCGCCAGGCAGCCCGGCGTCTCCGCGCGCTACGACGGCCCCGGCGCCAGCGTCCCGATCATCCGCGGGCTCACCGGCGACCGCGTGCTGATGCTCCAGGACGGCCTCCGCACCGGCGACCTCTCCTCCACCGCCCCCGACCACGGCGTGACGGTGGACCCCAACGCCGCGGCGCGGATCGAGATCGTGCGGGGGCCGGCGGCGCTCCTCTACGGGAACAACGCGTTAGGCGGCGTCGTGAACGTCATCTCCGAGGACCTGCCGGCCGCCGTCCCGGCGCGGCTGACCGGCTCCTCCACGCTGAGCGCCGAGAGCGTGATCCCCGGCGGCGGGGTCAGCGCCGAGGTCGCGGCGCCGCTCGGGCGGTTCGTGGTCGTGCGCGCCCGGGCCGGCGCCCGCGAGCACGACGACGTGCGCGTGGGCGGCGGCTGGCCACTCGCCCGGCTCGACAACACGTACTCGCGCAACCGCCACGGCGTGGTGGGGGTGGGCGCGATCGGCGACCGCGCGTCGGGCGGCGTGGCGTACCGCGCTTACGACTTCCGCTACGGGCTCCCCTCGCGCGACCCGAACCCGGCGTCGTTCGTGGTGCTGGACGGCCGCCGCCACGAGCTGCTGGCGCGCGGCGAGCTGACGGGCGGGCGCGGCCCCGTGGACGGGCTCCGCGTCGAGGGCACGGCGCAGTGGTACGCCCATGACGAGCTGGCGAGCGACGGCTCCGTCGCGACCGCGCTCGGGCTGCGCACGCAGAGCGTGCAGGCGGTCGCGCGCACCGGCCCGCTCTGGGTGTTCCGCGACGGCGCGGTGGGCGTCTCGGGACTGTTCCGCCAGAACCGCATCGGCGGCCCGCAGGCGCTCATGCCCCCGACCGCCACCTCGGGCGCGGGCGCGTTCGCGTTCCAGGAGATCCCGCTGCGGGCAGCGCCGTGGGCCGGCCCGACCGCGCTCGTCAGGCTCCCGCTCGGGCTGCGCTACGACCGCTACGCCGTGGAGAGCGAGGCCACCGAGCGCTTCGGCCCGGCGCGACGCCGGCTCTTCCGCACCGTCTCGGGCTCGGCGGGGCTCAGCGTGCCGCTCGCCGAGGGCGCGTCGCTCGGGGTCAACCTCGCGCGGGCCGTGCGCACGCCGACGGTGGAGGAGCTGTTCTCGCTCGCCGGCCACGCCGGGACCGGCGCGTTCGAGCGCGGCGACCCCTCGCTCGCCGCCGAGACCAACGCCGGCGCCGACGCCGTGCTGCGCGTCGAGCGGCGGAGGGCCAGCGCGCAGCTCTCCGCCTACCGCAGCCGGATCGGCAACTACATCGCGCTCTACCCGGCGGT
>DATFPD010000440.1:0-9010 GCA_035265005.1 Gemmatimonadaceae bacterium
CGTCGCCCCCGCCGAGCGCGACGCCGTCGTGGGGCGCGCCCGGGTGCTCGCCCGCGGCGGACGCACCGACGCCGCCGTGCGGGAGTACGAGCGCTGGGTCGCGTCGCATCCGAAGGACGCGGAGGCGTGGCGCGAGCTGGCGCAGCAGCGGCAGCGCGCCGGCCGCGCGCGCGAGGCGGCCGAGGCGTACGAGCGGTCGCTCGCCGCGGAGCCGGACGGCCGGACCGAGCGCCGGCTGGCGGCGCTTCACGCGTCGAGCGCGCCGGCGCTGGAGCCGTCGGTTGGCGGGAGTCGCGATTCGGACGGCAACACGTCGCTGCGGCTGAGCGTCGCCGGCGACTACGCCCCGCTCGCCCGCGGCCGGCTCGGCGTCGCCGCCGGCCACAGGCAGGTGACGGCGGCCGGCGACACGCTCTCGCGCGCCGTCGACGACTTCTCGCTCACCGCCGCCTGGGCGCCACGCGCCGCGCTGCGCGTGGATGCGGCCGGCGGCGTGGCGCGACTCGGCGTGGCCAGCTTCGGGCTGCTCTCCGGGTCGGGCACGACCGTGGGACGGCGGCCGGGAGTCGGCGCCGGCGGCGTGGTGACGCCGCCCACCGGCTCCACCGGCTCCACCGGCGCGGGCCCGTCCGCTTCGTCGCCCGCCGCCACGGCGATGGTCGCCACGGGAACGCTCCGCGCGCGCTGGACGCCAGCCAGCCCACTCGGCGGCCGCGCCTCGGTCGAGATGCGGGTGAACCGCGCGCCGCTGGACGCGACCGCGCTGCTGGTGGACAACCACGTGGTGCGCGACGAGGCCGCCGCGCGCGTGAGTCTGCCGCTGCTCGGCGACCGGGTGGCGCTGCGCGGCGGCGGCCGCGTCGCCGAGCTGACGAGCGACGTCGACCGGAACCGCCGCACCGTCCTCTCGGGGGGGCTCGCCGTGGCCGGCCCGCGGCGCGTCGAGCTCTCGGCGCAGCTGCACCAGACCGCATACGCACACCCGACCGCGAGCGGCTACTTCGCCCCGCGGATGGCGCAGCTCGCCGAGCTGGGCGCGTACACGGAGGTGGAGAGCGCGCGCGGCGTCAGGCTCGCCGCCGACGTCGGCGCCGGCGCCCAGCGCGTGGGCGCGCACGGCGAGCCCACCGGCTCGTGGGAGCGGGCGACGCGCCTCTGGGCCCAGCTCGCCCTTCCGCTCCGCCCCGGGCGCGAGATCCGTCTGGAGGTCGACGGCTACGACGCCCTGATCGGCGACGCGGCCGCGGCCGCCGCGCCCGCCTCCGGCTGGAAGTACGCCGCGGGCACGCTGTCCGTGCGCTGGGGCTTCTGAGAGAGTTGCGAGCTGCGAGTTGCGAGATGCGAGAGGGGCCCCGGGACGCTACTTTTCGTTTCCTGGGGCCCCTCTCGCATCTCGCAACTCGCAGCTCGCACTTGCTTTGGAAGTCCAGATCTTCGGCACGAAGAAGAGCGCCGACACTCGTAAGGCGCTCCGCTTTTTTTCCGAGCGTCGCGTGAAGACCCACTTCGTCGACCTCGCCGAGCGCGCGGCGTCGCTGGGGGAGCTGAAGCGGTTCGCGCAGAAGTTCGGCGTCGGCGCGCTCATCGACAAAGCGTCCAGGCGCTACGCCGAGCTCGGGCTCGCCCATTCGCGCTACTCCGACGAGCGCTGGCTGGAGCTCCTCTCGCAGGAGCCGCTGCTCCTCAAGGCGCCGCTGGTGCGCCAGCAGCATCAGCTCACGGTCGGCCTGGCGGAGGCGACGTGGAAGGAGTGGGTGGGGAAGTGAGGCGGGGCATCGGACGCGTGCTCGGCACAGCTGCGATGACGGCCGCCCTCCCGGCGGCCGTCATCGCGCAGGGTGGCCCGTCAGCTGGTTGGGCAAGGACGCGCGATGAACGGTACCGTCGCGCAACGGAGTGCCGCAACGTCCTGCTCGACTGCATGGTGGTCATGCCCGACCATGTCCATGCGGTGATAGTGCTCTCAGAACAGCAAGCTCTCGAGCAAGACCCTGTGGGGCCTTCGGGTGGTGGGCCCTTGATTCATCAAGGGCCCAGGCATCCCGACCTGGGAGCCCTGGGGCCCTTGATGAATCAAGGGCCCACCACTGCTCCCGATCCTGGCTTGCAACCCATGATGTCGGGCACCAGGCCGGTTCTGGGGAAGGTGATCCGGAGCTGGAAGGCCAGGTCGAGTCGCGCGATTCGCCAGTCCGGGAATCCGGACTTTGCGTGGCAGTCCCGGTACTTCGAGCACGTCATCAGGAGCGAAGCAGCTCTACATCGGCTGCGCCGATACATTTCGGAGAATCCGATCCGGGCATATCGGCAGCAGAAGTACACATAGCCGGCACCCACCGGGGCTCCGATTCCAACTCGAACCTGGACGCTTCATCCATTGATCCGATGCAGGCCGTCCAGGTCAGCTTCATGATGTCGAAGGAATGACCATTCTCTCCGTCTCCAACGCCTCCGTCGAGTTCGGCGCGACGACGCTCTTCACGGACATCACCTTCACCGTCGACTCGGGCGAGCGGTGGGGGGTGATCGGGCGCAACGGCACCGGGAAGACGACGCTCTTCCGGCTGCTCACCGGCGAGATGCAGCCGACGACCGGGCAGGTGACGCGGCAGAGCGGCGTGAAGGTGTCGCTCCTCGAGCAGCATCGCGACTACGGCGACGCGGCCACCGTGTGGGAGGCGGCGGCGGGGCCGTTCCGCGACCTGCTGGCGCTCGAGCGCTCGCTGGCCGAGCAGGCGGCCGCGCTCGGCGCCAACGCCACCGAGGCCGCGCTGGAGCGCTACGGGCACGACCTCGAGCGCTTCGAGCGCGAGGGGGGCTACACCTTCGCGCCGCGCGTGGACGCGGTGCTGCACGGCCTGGGCTTCGACCCCGCCGAGGCGCGCACGCGGCCGATCAGCGCGCTCTCGGGCGGGGAGCGCGGGCGGCTCGGCCTCGCGCGGCAGCTCGTCGCCCCCGCCGACGTCCTGCTGCTGGACGAGCCCACCAACCACCTGGACCTCGACACCACGCGCTGGCTGGAGCAGTACCTCCAGAGCGCCACCGACCGCACCGTGGCGCTCATCAGCCACGACCGCGCGTTCCTGGCCGCGGTGGTGGACCACGTGCTGCACATGGAGGAGAAGACCGCCTTCGCCTACCGCGGCAGCTACGAGTCGTTCCTCCAGCAGCGCGAGGAGCGGCGGCTCACGCAGCAGCGGCAGTTCGAGAAGCAGCAGAAGGTGATCGCCGCCGAGAGCGACTACATCGCCCGCAATATCGCCGGCCAGAACACCGCCCAAGCGAAGGGACGGCGCAAGCGCCTGGAGCGGATGCCGCGGCTCAGTGCCCCCGGCGCCGACATCGACGCGATGGCGCTGCGCTTCGAGTCCGGCGCGCGGGGCGGCGACCAGGTGGTGGTCGCCGAGCGCGTCACCGTCGCCGTGCCCGGGAGCGCGGTCGGCGGCGGGGACCCGGACGACGACGGGATGCGCCCGCTGGTCGAGGACTTCACCGCCCGCCTGACGAGAGGGGAGACGCTCGCCATCGTCGGCCCGAACGGCGCCGGCAAGTCCACGCTGCTGCGCGCCCTGCTCGGCGAGCACCCGGTGGCGGAGGGGGAGCTGCGGCTGGGGGGCTCGATCGAGGCGGCGTACTACCGGCAGGACCTGGCGCAGGTCCCGCTCGGCAAGACGCTGTACGAGGTGATCTCCGACCTGCGCCCGACCTGGGAGCGGCGGCTGGTGCAGGGGCACCTCGGGCGCTTCGGCTTCTCCGGCGACGAGGTGCTCCGCCGCGCCGACACGCTCTCCGGCGGCGAGCGGGCGCGGGTGGCGCTGGCGATGATGGTGCTCGGCCGCGCCAACCTGCTGGTGCTCGACGAGCCGACGAACCACCTCGACGTGGAGAGCGTCGAGGCGCTGGAGGACGCGCTCGGGCTCTACCAGGGGACGACGATCCTCGTCAGCCACGACCGCGCGCTGCTGCGCGCGCTGGCCACGAAGCTCTGGGTGCTGCACGAGCGGCGCATCACGGAGTTCGACGGCAGCTTCGCCGAGTGGGAGACGGTGAGCGCCGAGCGCGCGCACGCGGCGTCGGTGGCCGCCGCCGAGGAAGCGGCGATGGGCCGCATGAAGGAGAAGCAGAAGGTCCAGCGCAAGCAGGCGGCGGGCGAGGACGTCGGCGGTCGGCGCGACGACGGCCGGCGCGAGGCCCGCCGCGCCCAGCGCGCCGCCGAGGACGCGGAGCGCCGCGCGATGGAGCTGGAGCGGCGCGTCTCGGCGCTCACCGCCGAGATGGAGGACCCGGCGCTCTACGCGAAGGCCGACGGCGCGCAGCGCGCCGCCGCCCTCGGCGTGCAGCTCGAGGCCGCCCGCCGCGAGCTGGACGCGGCGCTGGAGGCGTGGAACGTGGCGAGCGAGGAGGCGGAGAAGTACGCGGGGAAGTGAGAGGGTGGCACGAATCCGGATGAGGTGGGGGACGCGCCTCATCCATCTTCCCATCCACGACCCTCATGCGCCCACTCCCCGTCGCCGCCCTCGCCTTCGCCGTCGCCCTCGCCGCCGCGCCCGCCGCCGCGCAGGTGGAGTCCCCCACCGAGGCGTGGTGGTCATCGTTAGGTACGTACTTCGGGCTGGGCGGCGGCCCGGCGTACGGGGAGACCGGGCTGCACCGCGGCATCCACGCCGCCGTGCTCCTGGGCGCCCAGCCGGAGGCCTGGCCGGTCGTGAGCCTCCGCGCCGAGGGCACGTGGACCGACTTCCGCGCCGACGGGCCGCAGATCACCACCGGCGTCCGGAGCGGGAACGAGACCGACTTCGTGATCGTGAGCGCGACCGCGAACGTCGAGCTCCGGCTGCGCATCCCGGGCTTCCCGATCCAGCCGTACGCGATCGGCGGCGGCGGCTTCTACAAGAGCAGCGAGACGGGCGGCGGCGCCGGCTACAACGTCGGCGGCGGCATCCGCTTCCCCCTCTACCGCGTCAGCGGGCTGCTCGAGGCTCGCGTACACAAGTACGGCGAAGACCTCCCGGGGCTCTCCGGGCGCTATGTGCCGGTGACCGTCGGCGTGGTGTTCTAGCGGCGGCGGCGGCGCGAAGCGGCCCAGCAGTCCCGTTCCTATACACGGATGGTGACGCGCATCACAGAACTAATGTTATAACTCTCTCACGTGCAATATCTTAGCCCACTGCCGGTATGGATTTCGCGCTAGTCCGATGGTAGGGTTCGGGCGTACGCCGCTGACGGGCAGCGGAGCGCGATGGGCCGCCTTCTGACCAAGGACCAGGGATGCTGCACTGGCCGTACTTCGGAAAGCTGAGCCGTACGGTGTCGGACGTGCTGGCGTGGAGTGGGTCGACGCCGGCGGCGGCGCAGGGCGGACGAGCCGCCGACGAGGGCGCCGGCGAGCGCGCCGGCGAGCGCGCCGGCGAGCGGGCGGACGACGTTGCGTTAGGCGTTCCGCGCGACCCGCGCGCCGCGGCCGAGGGCGCCGCGGTCGTGCTCGGCGCCGTGGCGGCGGCCGGGCTCGCGCTGGTGGCGTACCGGCGCTGGCGCAGCGGCGCCGCGGAGCGCCAGTCGCAGGAGGCGGCGGCCGCGTCGCAGGAGAGCCGGGCGATCGCGTGCGAGCTCGACCAGGCGCGCCTGACGCTGAGCGCCACCGAGGAGCTGTGCGCGCGGGTGGCCGAGGTGTCGCACGGGTCGCTCTGGGAGTGGGACATCGCGCGCAACCGCGTCGCGTACTCCCCCGGGTGGAAGTACATGATCGGGTACGCCGGCGAGGAGCTGGGCGACGAGAGCGGCGAGTGGCTGGGGCGCGTGCACGCCGACGACCTGGCGCAGCTGGTGGGCGAGCTGGCCGCCTGCCGCGAGGGACGCATCCCGGCGCTCAGCGCCGAGTACCGGCTGCTGCACCGCGACGGCAGCTACCGGTGGATGCACAGCCGCGCGGTCGTGGCGGCGCGCGACCCGGGCACCGGCGAGGCACTGCGGATCGTCGGCTCGCAGCTCGACGTGACGCGGCGGGTGCAGGCGGAGCAGGCGCTGCTCCAGGCCGCGGCGCGCGACCCGCTCACCGGGCTCCCGAACCGCGGGATGATGCTCGACCTCATCGCCCGCGCGGTGGCCCGCGGCCGCCGGCACCCCGACTCGGCGTGCGCGGTGCTGTTCATCGACTTCGACCGCTTCAAGCTGGTCAACGACAGCATGGGGCACGCGGCCGGCGACGAGCTGCTGATCGCGATCGCGCGGCGGCTGGCGATGTGCCTGCGCCCCGAGGACGCGCTCGGCCGGCTGGGCGGCGACGAGTTCGTCGTCCTCCTGGAGGGGATCCACGACGTGGGCGACGCGACCGGCGTCGCCGACCGCATGATGGAGATGCTGGCGCAGCCGTTCGTCGTGGCCGGCCACGAGATCGTGATGACCGCCAGCATCGGCATCGTCATCGGCACGCCCGAGTACGAGCGGCCGGACGAGCTGCTGCGCGACGCCGACCTCGCGATGTACCGCGCCAAGGCGCTCGGCAAGGCGTGCTACGAGGTGTTCGACGTCGACCTGCGCACGACCGCGCGCGCCCGCGCCCAGCTGGAGAGCGACCTGCGGCGCGCGCTCGACCGCTCGGAGTTCAGCCTCTGCTACCAGCCGATCGTGTCGCTCGGCAGCGGCGAGATCGCCGGCTTCGAGGCGCTGCTGCGCTGGAACCACCCCGAGCGCGGCCAGCTCAACGCCGCCGCGTTCGTGCCGCTGGCCGAGGAGTCGGGGGCGATCGTGCCGATCGGCCGCTGGGTGCTCCGCGAGGCCTGCCGGCAGGTGGCGCAGTGGCAGCACCGCCCCGGCGCGCAGCCGGTCTCGGTGAGCGTCAACCTGTCGCCGCGCGAGCTGTTCCAGCCGCGCCTCGTCAGGCACGTCGAGGAGGCGCTGCGCGACTCCGGGCTCCCGCCCGAGTGCCTGAAGCTCGAGATCACCGAGAGCGTCTTCATGGACGACGTCGAGGCGGCGGCGGAGACGCTCGGGCAGCTCCACGCCCTCGGCGTCAGGCTGCACCTGGACGACTTCGGCACCGGCTTCTCGTCGCTCAGCTACCTCCACCGCTTCCCGATCGACACGGTCAAGATCGACCGCTACTTCGTGAGCCGGCTGGAGGTGAACGCCGACTGCTACGAGATCGTCCGCACGGTGCTCGAGCTGGCGCGCAACCTGGGCATGGACGTGATCGCCGAGGGCGCCGAGACCGCCGAGCAGCACGCCCGCCTCAAGATGCTGGAGTGCCCGTTCGTGCAGGGCTACTACTTCTCCCGCCCGCTGAGCGCGCAGGACGCCGAGCGGATGCTGGAGAAGGAGGCGGGGCGCGGGGCGGAAGTGTCGTAAGGCAGACACGAGATGCGAGATGCGAGATGCGAGAGGGGCCCCGGGAAGAGCGATCTCCCGGGGCCCCTCTCGCATCTCGCATCTCGCATCTCGCATCTCGCATCTCGCATCTCGCATCTCGCATCCGCCTTACGGGATCGCCGCGCAGTACGCCGTCACGCTGATGGGTGCGGGGCCGGGGGCGATGTTGCCGGTCCCGAAGACCGTGAGGCGCCAGCCGGTGGTGCCGTCGGGTGCGGAGCTGGAGACCCGGTAGGACGAGTAGAAGCTGCCGCCGTTGACGCTGAACGCGCCCGCCACCGGCCTGGTGTCGGTGGGGCACGCGGAGACTATGGAGGCAACGCCGTTGTAGGCGACGGTGCCGTTAGTGGTCGGCCCGGCGACGAGCGCCGGGATCGTCCCCGCCGCGCCCTCGGGGCCGGTGGCGCCGGCCGGGCCGGTTGGGCCCGTCGGCCCGGTTGCGCCCGTGGCACCGGTGGGCCCGGCGGGCCCCTGCGGACCCTCCGGCCCCAGAGGACCCTGGTCCGGACCGCGCGGACCCTCCGGCCCCTGCGGGCCAGTCGGACCAGCGGGGCCGGTCGCTCCGGTCGGACCGGCGGGACCCACTGGTCCAGCCTCACCCTCCGGGCCGGCGGGGCCAACCGGTCCAGTCGGCCCGGTCGGTCCGGGTCCGCCGACGGGTCCCTGCGGTCCGGCCGGACCCACGGCGCCGTCCGGCCCCGTATCGCCCTTCGGTCCGGTCGGGCCGGCTGGGCCTGTCTCCCCCTTCGGCCCGATGAGGCCCGCGGGACCGGTCGCGCCAGTCGGGCCCACTGGACCGGTGGGACCGGTGGGACCGGCCGGACCCGTGGCGCCGGCATCTCCTCGAGGACCTGCAGGCCCGGTGTCGCCGATCGGACCCACCGGTCCTGTGGGCCCCGCCGGCCCCTGGTCGCCACGCGGCCCGGCCAGGCCGGCGGCGCCCTGAAGCCCCTGCGGGCCCTGCGGCCCATTCGGGCCCTTCGCTCCGGGCAACCCGAGTGCACCGGTAGGGCCGGCGGGACCGGCCGGACCCACGACACCGTCGAGACCCACCGGGCCCGCGGGGCCCTCGGGCCCCGGGAGTCCCGCCGGTCCGGCCTCTCCCGTCGCCCCGGCCGGCCCGGTCGGCCCCTGCAGACCTGCCGGCCCCTGAGCGCCGCTGGGACCCTGGAGGCCTGTGGGACCCACCGGCCCCTGCGCCCCCTGCGGCCCCTGGGGCCCCCGGTCGGCCCACGAGAACTCGACGTGCCGCGTCGACGAGCACGCGTCGGGGCGCCCGGCCTCCTTGATCCGATAGACGGCCCCGGTGGCGGGGACGTAGCAGGCGAAGATGACCTTCGCCGGCTCGGTCCCCTGCCCGTGGGCACGCGATGTCGGCAGCGCGAGCAACAGCAGCGCCGTCACCGAGGTACCTAACGTTCGGAATTCACTTCGCATACACGCAGATGTTGACGCCCGTGGTGGACGCGCCGATCGGTCGCTTGCCGGCCGGGCAGTTCCCGCTCACGATCTGGTAGCCGGTTCCGCCGGCGGGCCCCTGAGCGCCCTGCGGGCCCTGCGGACCCTGCGGCCCGGTGGCGCCCGTCGCTCCTGTGGCGCCGGCGGGTCCGGCAGGCCCCTGAGGACCCTGCGGTCCGACTGGTCC
>DATFPD010000441.1:0-9827 GCA_035265005.1 Gemmatimonadaceae bacterium
AACAGCAGCAGCCCGCGCAGCAGCAGCAGCAGCAGCAGCAGCAGCAACAGCAGCAGCAACAGCAACAGCAGCAGCAGCGACAGGGTCAGCCCCAGCAGCAGCGCGGCGGCGGTGCGTCCCCCGAGCGCGTGGTCGCGGAGACGCGCGAGATGGCGGGCGCCTCGCCGGTGCCGCGCGACGCGCGCGAGGCGCAGGGGGAGGCGTCCACGCCCCCACAGGAGAAGGTCGCCGGCGGCGGCGGAGCGGGCGGCGCTGGACGTGGGACGGCGGGTCCGCGGTCGGCGTCGATGTCCGGCCCGATCCGGCACGCGCCCCAGCCCGACCCGGCCACCGAGCAGGCGCGCCACTCGGAGGACAACGGCGGGCGCGCGCGCTCCTCGCCGCTCGCGCGCCGCATGGCGTCCGAGCGCGGCATCGACCTGGGCGAGCTGCGCGGCTCCGGGCCGGGCGGCCGCATCATCAAGCGCGACATCGAGGCGGCGGCGACGGGTGCCGGCGCGCGGCAGGGCGCCGCGGCCGAGGCCCCGGAGGCCGAGCAGCCGCAGCCGCAGCCGCAGCAGCAGCAGCGCCCCGCGGCCGCCGCGGCTGGGCAGGCCGGTGATTTCGAGGACGTTCCGCTCACGCAGATCCGGAAGACGATCGCGCGCCGGCTCAGCGAGTCGATCGGGCCGATCCCGACCTTCTACCTCACGGCCGAGTTCGACCTCGAGAGGGTAGCCGAGCTCCGGACGCAGATCGCGGCGATGGGCGACGAGTTCAAGGTCTCGGTCAACGACGTGATCCTGAAGTCGGTCGCGGTCGCCCTGACGCGGCACCCCGAGGTGAACTCGCACTGGCTCGGCGACCGCATCCGCTACCACAAGCGGGTGCACGTGGGCATGGCGGTGGCCACCGACGACGGGCTGATCGTGCCGGTGATCTTCGACGCCGACAAGAAGCGGCTGAGCGAGATCTCGCGCGAGTCGCGCGACCTGGCGAAGCGCGCCCGCGACCGCAAGCTCAAGCCGGACGAGTACACCGGCTCGACCTTCTCGGTCTCGAACCTGGGCATGCTGGGGATCGACCAGTTCACCGCGATCATCAACCCGCCCGAGGTCGGCATCCTGGCGATCGGCGCCGGCGACCCGAAGCCGGTGGTGGTGGACGGCGAGGTCCAGGTGCGCCGCCGCATGCGTGTGACGATGAGCTGCGACCACCGCGTGATCGACGGCGCGGTCGGCGCCCGCTTCCTCCAGACGCTCAAGCAGCTGGTGGAGAATCCGCTGCTGCTGATGTAGGGCAAGTGCGAGGTGCGAATTGCGAGAAGTGCTCAGTGATCAGTGGAACTGACGCCTGACGACTTCTCGCAATTCGCAATTCGTACCTCGCACCTCGCACCGCCCTCACATCTTTCTCACCTCGATCACGCACCGCTCCCCACCCCGGAGCATGCACTCGGGCTGGGTGATCTCGATCGACTCGGCGTAGTGCCTGGCGATGCCGCGGGCGATCCCCTCGGCGACCATGCAGAGGCGGCGCGGGGAGGTGTATTCCACCACGACCTCGTTCGGGCTCACGCGACGGGCCTGGAGGTACGGGGGCGCCGCGCCGCGGTCGCGCAGGCGGACCACGGTGTGGATCGTCGCCTCCGTGTGCTCGATCAGGTCGAGGGTCCGCCAGTCGGCGTGCACGAACGGGGCGTAGACCGAGAGGAGCGTCGGCGCGATGAACTCGCCGAAGTCGGAGAGCACCTCCGACACCGGGCGCCCCGTGGCGCGCGAGTCGGCCTCGACCACCGAGGTCAGCTCCTCGTCGGCGTAGGTGCGGTGCGCGACGTACGGCGTCGGCGCCATGCCCGCCGCCTCGATCAGGCGCGGCCAGCCGTCCGCGCCATGGCGCTCGGCGACGAAGCGCTTCAGCTCCGCGTGAATGATCCCGTGCACCGAGGCTCCCTCCGCTGCTGGGCCTCGGGTAGCGACGAGCGCCGAGGACCGTCTAAGTTTCGTGGGCTCCGGGGATTCGTGCCGGGGCGACAGCGCGGCACCGGCAACTCAACGGCATCGGAACGCACCGACACATGGCTTCGTTCGACGTGATCTTCATCGGCGGTGGCCCCGCCGGCTACGTGGGCGCGATCCGCTGCGCCCAGCTCGGTCTCACCACCGCGGTCGTCGAACGCGAGGCGCTCGGCGGGACGTGCGTGATCTGGGGGTGCATCCCCGCCAAGTCGCTGCTCGAGAGCGCGGCGCTCGCGAACAAGCTGAAGCACGCCGCCGAGCACGGGATCACCCTCGGCGACGTCAAGCTCGATTACGGCCCGGCCATGAAGCGGTCGCGCGCCGTCAGCACGCAGAACTCCAAGGGCGTCGAGTTCCTCTTCAAGAAGAACAAGGTCACCTACATCAAGGGCGCCGCGCGCCTCGCCGGCGGGAACGCGGTCGCCGTGAAGACCCAGGACGGCAAGGACGAGCGCCACGAGGCGAAGAAGGCGATCATCATCGCCACCGGCTCGCGGGTCAAGGGACTCCCGCAGATCGGGCTGGAGCTGAACAAGAGGACGGTCGTCTCGTCGGACGAGGTGCTGGTGCTGGAGCGCGCGCCGAAGTCGATGGCGATCGTCGGCGCCGGCGCGGTGGGCTGCGAGTTCGCCGACGTCTTCAACGCGTACGGCACGCAGGTGACGCTGATCGAGGCGCTGCCGAACATCCTGCCCCTGGAAGACGCCGAGTGCTCCGCCGAGGTGGCGCGCAGCTTCAAGAAGCGGAAGATCGACGTGCTGGCCGGGGCCAAGATCGGCAACGTGCAGGTGAGCGACAAGGGCGTGAAGATGACCGTCGAGTCGGGCGGCCAGCGCAAGGACCTCGAGGTCGAGCAGGTGCTCGTCGCCGCCGGGCGCGCGCCGGTGATCGACGAGATCGGCATCAAGGAGGCCGGCGTCCAGCTCACCGAGCGCGGCTTCGTGAAGATCAACGAGCGGTTCGAGACGAGCGCCAGGGGGATCTACGCGATCGGCGACGTGGCCGGCCCGCCGATGCTCGCGCACAAGGGCTCCCGCGAGGGCTACGTGCTCGCCGAGCTGCTGGCCGGGCAGCACGCGCACCCGGTGAACTACAAGAACATCCCGAGCTGCACCTACTGCCACCCGGAAGTGGCCTCGATCGGCCTCACCGAGCAGCAGTGCAAGGAGCAGAAGCTGGACTACAAGGTCGGCAAGTTTCCCTTCTCCGCCAACGGCCGCGCACGCACCTCAGGCGAGACCGAGGGCTTCGTGAAGATCATCCGCGACGCGAAGTACGGCGAGATTCTGGGCGCCCACATCGTCGGCGCGCACGCCACGGAGCTGATCCACGAGCTGGCGGTCGCGCGCGAGAACGAGTTCACGGTCGAGGAAGTGGACCTCGCAGTCCACGCGCACCCCACGCTCTCCGAGGCGGTGGCGGAGGCGGCGCTGGATTCGCTGGGGAAGATGATTCATGCGTGAGGACGGCCGGGATGGGGGAAGGGGGACGGGGGATGAACTGCGCGTGCCAAGGGATGTCCCAAGCGGCCGATCATCCCCCATCCCCCATCCCCCATCCCCCGGCACGCCGGAGATGTGGGTCGTCGACCTCGGCACCCTGCCCTACGCCCAGGCCCTCGACCTCCAGCGCACGGCGGCGCGGGCGCGGATCGCGGGGGCCATCGCCGAGGACCTGCTGCTGCTCGTGGAGCATCCGCCGGTGGTCACGCTGGGGCGCTCGTCCAAGGCGCAGCACCTCGTCGCGTCGCCGGCGCTGCTGGCCACGCGGGGCGTGGAGCTGCACGAGGTGGAGCGTGGCGGCGACGTCACGTTCCACGGGCCGGGCCAGCTGGTCGGCTACCCGATCGTGGACCTGAAGCGCCACCGGCGCGACCTGCACTGGTACCTGCGGCGGGTGGAGGAGGGGCTCATCGTCGCGCTCGGCGAGCTGGGAATCCGGGCGATGCGGAACCCGGGGCTCACCGGGGTCTGGACGGGCGACGGCGCGGAGCCGCGCCGCAAGATCGCCTCGATCGGCGTGCACGCGCGCGACTGGGTGACGTGGCACGGCTTCGCCCTCAACGTCACGACCGACCTGTCGTACTTCGGGCTGATCGTGCCGTGCGGGATCGCCGGCGTGGAGATGACGTCGATCGCCCGGGAGCTGGCCGGCGAAGCAGGGGCGGCCGACGCCGGCGCGCTCTGGCGCCGCGCGAGCGACGCGGTTGCGCGCGCCTTCGGCGAGGTGTTCTCGCTCGCCCTGCGCCCGCTCGCCGCGGAATCGCTGGATGCTCTCCTGGCGGCGGCCCCGGCCTGAGCGCCGGCGGCGGTCCGAAACGTGATAGCTCCCTCGTGACCGCCGTCCGCCCTCCCGCGGCTCGGTCCGACGCGCTCCGACCCGACCATGACCCTCGCACTGGCCTTCCAGCACGGCGCCGCCGACAGCGGCGCCGCTCCCGCCTCGTTGACCTCCCCCGACGCGTTCGCGTGGGTGACCGACCCCGCGGGCTGGGTCGCGCTCCTCACGCTGACCGCGCTCGAGATCGTCCTCGGCATCGACAACATCATCTTCATCTCGATCCTGTCGGGGAAGCTGCCGAAGGAGCAGCAGGCGAAAGCGCGGCGGCTCGGGCTCACGGGCGCGTTCGTCACCCGCGTGCTCTTCCTGATGTCGATCGCCTGGCTGATGCGCCTGACGACGCCGCTGTTCACGGTCTTCGGGCGCGGGATCTCGGGCCGCGACCTGATCCTGATCGTCGGCGGCATCTTCCTGATCGGCAAGGCGACGCACGAGATCCACGGCAAGCTGGAGGGGGAGGACGACGCCGAGTCGGACGCGGCGCGCGCGGCGCGGTCGCTGCTGGCCGTGGTGGCGCAGATCATGGTGATCGACATCGTCTTCTCGATCGACTCGGTGATCACCGCGGTGGGGATGGCGGAGAGCGTGTCGATCATGATCATCGCCAACGTCATCGCCCTCGGCATCATGCTCGGCGCCTCGGGGCCGCTCAGCGCGTTCGTCGACCGCCACCCGACGGTGACGATGCTGGCGCTGGCGTTCCTGGTGATGATCGGCACCAACCTGATCGCCGAGGGGCTGGGCTTCCACATCCCGAAGGGCTACACGTACAGCGCGATGGCGTTCTCGGTCGCGGTCGAGACGCTGAACCTGCGCATGCGCGCCAAGCGCAAGACGCCGCCGGTGAAGCTGCATCGTTCCATTGAGTAGACCCGCACCCCACACCCCGAGCCCCGGCCCCATGCCCTCCGAGCGCAGCTGGCAGCCAGCTCCGGCTCCCAAGGAGCTTCCCGCGCCCGCGGGCGCGTACTCGCCCGCGATCCGCGCCGGCGACTTCGTGTTCGTCTCCGGGCAGGTGCCGAAGAACCCGGCAACCGGTGAGCTGGAGGGGGACGACATCCGGGCCCAGACGCGGCGCGTGCTGGAGAAGCTGCGCCTGACGCTGGAAGCGGCCGGCGCGTCGCTGGACGACATCGTCTCGATCACGGCGTACCTCCAGGACGAAAACGACTGGGGCGCGTTCAACGAGGTGTACGGGGCCACCTTCCGCCCGCCCTACCCCACGCGGACGACCGTCGGCGCGGGGCTGCGCGGGGTGCTGGTGGAGGTGAGCGCGGTGGCCTACGTGGGGCGGAGCTGAGCGGCCGCCGGCGGCGTTAGGCCGGCACCATGCGCGAGGGGCGCGTCTTCCGCTGCACCTGGGAGCGCGTGGGCGACGCGTACCGCGCGTGGGTGCGCGGGCGGCCGGGGCTCGCGGGCGCGGGCGAGTCCTTCGCCGAGGCGGACGAGCAGCTCTGGGCGGCCATTCTCGACGCGACCGGGGACGGCGAGAACCAGCGCGAGTACGACCCGCCCGTCCCGCCGGCGCCAGGCGCCGAGCCGGTCGACGTCGCCGCGTACGTAACGCCAACCGGGTACACGTATCAGGTGCCGTACCGGCCGGAGCACTTCGACGGCGGAATGTGTCCCGAGTGCGGCAACGCGCGCGGCCGGCGTACCGAGGTCCCGCTCGCGGCCGACCTCGGTGCGGCCGCGGACGACGCGGGCGTGCTGACCGGGGCGGGCGTGCTCAACCCCGCGCGAGCCCAGCGCTTCGTGTCGGAGCGGCTCCTCGGCTGCCTGACCGATGAGGAACGCACAGCGCTCGTCTGGCGCGAGCTCGCCCGCCCGCCCCGGCGTCGGAAGCGCCACTTCGAGCTGATCGACGCGACACCGTCCGTGCCGCTGGTCGGCGTGCTCGGCATGCTCGAGCACTGGGGGTGGCAGTGCGGCACGTGTGATGTCGTGCACGCGCCAGCGCTGGGGCAAGCGGGCTGGCCGAGCTACTTTGTCGCCGCCGCGGACCTCCCGCGGCCGCGGCCAGCCGTGCTCGCGGCGCGCCGTGGACACGACGCCATGCTCATCATCGCGCGCGACCGGTGGCGCACGATCGGCCGCCTGCCCGCGGCCCGGCGCGCGTTCGCGGAGGAGGTCGGCGTCGTCCCGCGCGGGCTGGTCGTGCCCTGGCCCGAGCCGAAATAGGCGGCGCGCGCCCTCCCTCCCTCCCTACCTCGGCGCGGGGATCCCCACCTCGGCGGCGCTCGGCAGCTTCCGCGTCCGGCCGAGCTGCGTGCGAGCCGCGCTCACCGCGTCGGCTCGAGAGATCCACAGCTGCGTCGCCAGGTCGTAGCGGGCGAGCACGCTGTGGCGCCAGTACGGCCGGTTCTCGCGCATCCAGGCGCGCTCGTACTCGTCGCGCAGCACGCCGTACGCGTCGCGCAGGTCCTGGAGCCGGCCGTTGACGCCGGTGATGTCCGCCAGGTAGCGGCCCGCCGATCCCGTGGCCGCGACCGTGTCGACGGCGTGCGCGTACAGCTGCGCCACCTCGTCCGCGAACTGGAACTTCATCCCGATCAGGTCGAGCCGGCGCGCGCCCAGCTCGATCGCGTCCAGCGCGTCGGTCTCGCGGAGCGACGCCGGCTGCGCCGAGCGCGCGCGGGCGAGCAGCACGATGGCCTGCTCCGCCAGCAGCCGCAGCGAGTCGCGCGCGGGGCGGATGCGGTCGCCCATCAGCAGTCCTTCCGCGCTCCACGGGTCGAGCCAGAAGAGGTAGTTCGTCGCGTCGCCGATGCGGGCGCGGCGCAGCAGCGCGTGCCACTCGATCAGCTTCCGCTGCGCCTCGTCCACGTTGCCGGTCGTGTCGCCGTGGAAGGCGCGGCCGTAGCTGGCCTGGAAGGCGTCGATGCTGCTCTCGCCAGGCTGCCACGCCGCCGCGGCGCCGAACAGCACGCCGTACCAGGTCTGGTTGAAGATCGCCTCGCCGTCGTCGTCCCACGATGTGTTGAGCATGCCCACCGAGCCGAGGCGCTGCCCGTCGCGGACGAAGTTCCGGATGTTCGTCAGCGCGTTGAGGTTGTTCGGGTAGGCGCGGTTCCAGTTGTTGACGCCGGGCGCGACCCAGGTCTCCATCCCCGCGTCGCGGAACGGCACGAGGTACTTGTCGAACGAGTCGAGCGGGTCGTACACCCACCCCACGGCGACCAGATCCTTCGGCAGCGTCTTCACCAGCTCGGGGTGGTTCATCGCCACGTCGCCCCAGAAGAGGAGTCGCCGATTCAGCGGGCGCAGCGCCTGCTCGATGTCGGCGAGGAACTTGAGGTACACCGCGCCGATCCCCTCGGACCGCACGCGCTCCGCGGTCTGCCCGCGCCCCAGCTCGAACGTCTCGTCGGCGCCGATGTGGATGAAGCGGCCGGGGAAGAGCGTGTCGATCTCGAAGAACATCTGCTTGATGAGGTCGAGCGACCCGCCCTGCCCGGGCGCCAGCACGTGCCCGTGCTGCGTCTCGCCGAGCGGTGAGTAGAGCTCGTACTTGAGCACGTGGTGCAGGTGGCCGAACGCCTCCTGCTCCGGGATCACCTCCACGTGGTAGCGGCGCGCGTAGTCCACCAGCTCCTTCACCTGCTCGCGCGTCACGGCGCCACCCGGCGGGGCGATCAGTGGATTGGACCGGTACTCGAGCGTGTGCTCGAAGTAAGGGGAGTAGACGTTGAGCTTGTACGCGGCGAAGGTGCGGATCTGCTTCTTCTGGAACTCGAGCGTCGGCACCGGGCCGCGCGAGAGGTCGTCGTGGAACCCGCGGTAGCGCATCGCCGGCCAGTCGCGAATCTGCGCCGCGTGCAGCCGGGCGTCGGCGCCGGTCCCATCCAGCAGCTGCTTCACCGTCTGCGCGCCGTAGAACAGGCCGGCCGCGGTCGCGCCGACCACCACCAGGCGGCCGGCGTCAGGCAGGATGGCGTACCCCTCCTCGCGCATCGCCGGGTCGAGCGTCACGCCGTGCCGCCGGAGCGCGGCCTGCGCAGCGGGGTGCGAGGCACGGGCGAGCGTCACCGTCACGCCGCCCTGCCCCGCCCCGGCCGCCACGCGCACCCCGCGCTCGCGGAACGCCGCGCGCAGCTCGTCGGCGGCGAAGCGGTCCTCGGCGTCGGCGCCCGCGGTGACCACGGCCACGCCGCCGCGCAGGGAGAGCGGCGCGCGGAACGTGATCTCGCGCGGGAGCGGCACGAGCGCGGGCGGGCGCTGCGCGGCGAGCGGCACGGCACTGAGCAGGACGAGGGCGACGACGGCGAGACGCTGGCGCATGGGCGGTTGGGCGGGGACGGGAGCACGGCGGCCAGGGCAAAGCTGGCCCGCCGCGCGCGCGGGCGCTACGCCATCGCCGCCGCGCGGCTACGTCACTCGTCGGAGTCGCCGGCAGGGCGCGCAGGGCGATACTCGTCGGGCGCTGGACGCGCCCCCTACTTCGACGGAGACGAGGACCATGAGACGTCGCATTCTACGCCCCGTGCTCGGCTGTACCCTGCTCGCGCTCGCCGCCGCCACTGCCCACGCGCAGTCCGACGGGGAAGATCCCCCGCCGCGCCGCGTCCTGCGCACCACGCCGCAGAGCCTCTCCGGCCCGCGCGTCGGCGTCACCGCGATCGCCGGGAGTCTGGCCGACACGCTGAAGGCGCGCTACGGGGCGGCGCCGTTCGTGTCGCAGTTCGGCTGGCAGTTCGAGACGCGCATGTTCGAGGTCGACGAGGGCTATTCGGCGATGACCGAGCTGGTGGGACTGCTCGGCGGGCTGGAGCAGGGGATGTTCCTGCCGAGCGTGAGCTGGCTGGTGGCGCTGCGCTCGCACGGCGGCGCCGAATTCGGCGTGGGCCCGAACGTCTCCCCGGCCGGCGTGGCGCTCGCGGTGGCCGGCGGCGTGACGATCCGGTCGAGCGCCGGGATCAACTTCCCGCTGAACCTGGCCCTCGCCTCGGGCAAGGGCGGCCAGCGCGTGAGCCTGCTGGTCGGCTTCAACCTCGAGCGTTAGGCAGTGTCCATGAATGGCGCGCGCACGCTGCCGAAGGCGGCGGCCACGCTCTGCCGCCTGGTTGCGGCCGGAACGCTCTGCGCCGCCGCCGTGGGACGGGCGGCTGCGGCGCAAGCGAGCCTCCCGAGCGACCCGACCGTGCCCCCGGCCCGCCGAGCGCTCTCGGCCGGGCTGGCGGAGGTCGGGCCGGCGCTCGCGCTGACGCAGCGGATCGGCGACTGGCCGCTGGCGTTGAGCGCCGCGGCCGGCCCGATCGCGGCTGGCGCGAGCGCGCAGCTCCACCTGCCCGCGCTCACGCCAGCCGACGCCCCAGCGGGCGCGGTGGCCTACGCGAGCGGCGGCGTCATGCGCTTCCTGCGCGCGCGAACCGGCGGGAACACGCCGTTCGCGTGGACCGCCCAGGGCGGCGTGCAGCTCTGGCCCGCGCACGGGAATGGTCTCTTCGCCGACCTCGGTGTCGGGGTCTGGGGAGTGATTGGCGGAGGCTC
>DATFPD010000442.1:0-5202 GCA_035265005.1 Gemmatimonadaceae bacterium
CCAGCTCGGCCGGCGCGGGGCGGCTCTCGGCGTCCATCCCCGCGAAGGCCGGGTGGAGCGCCGGCGCCGCCGGGAGGGACGCGTCCGCCACCCGGCGGGCGAGCGCCGTGGGGTTGGCGTCGCCGCGGTTGCACAGGAGCGCCACCGACAGGCGCTGCTCCGGGTAGCGCGCCAGGAAGGCGCGGTAGCCGGCGGTCGAGCCGCTGTGGCTCACCTCGCGCCGGCCGCCGTGCGAGCGGACGTAGAGCCCCAGCGCGTACTCGATCCGCCGGCCACTCGTCAGGCGCCCCTGCCGCTCCATGGAGTCCACCAGCGCCCGGCCGCCGACCGCCTCCGACGGGCGCGCGAGATGCTCGTTCCAGCGCAGCAGGTCGCCGACCGTCGTCAGCAGCCCGCCCTGGCCGTGCACGTTCTCGAACGGCATGTCGAGCCGGAAGCCGCCGCTGTCCCCGCCCCGCGGACTGTACGCCGTCGAGCGTCCCTTCACCGTGCGCGTGAAGTCGTCGCGCCACCCGGTGTGCCGCATGCCGAGCGGCTCGAAGATGCGCCGCCGCGTGAACTCGGCGAACGGCTCGCCGCTCACCCGCTCGACGATGACGGCGCCCAGGTTGTAGCCCGTGTTGCTGTAGTCGTGCTCCGAGCCCGGCGGGAAGTTGAGCGACCGCTGCCGGCTCACGATGTCGAGCACGTGCGCGTGCGTGTGTACCCGCGTCCCGCGGGGCCACCCGGCGGCCGCGGCCACCGAGCCCCAGTCGCGGAGCCCGCTCGTGTGGTTGAGCATCTGCCGGACGGTGACCGGCACGCCGTAGTCGGGGAGCTCGGGGAGGTACTTCCGCGCCGGGTCGTCGAGCGACAGCCGCCCGTCGAGCGCCAGCAGCACCAGCGCCGCCGCGGTGAACTGCTTCGCCACCGACCCGGTCTCGAACACCGTCGCCGGCGTGTTCGCCACGTCGTACTCCAGGTTCGCCATCCCGTACGCCCGCTCGATCAGCGTGCGCCCGTCCCGCGCCACCCCCACCGCGCACCCGGGCCCGTCCGCCGTCGCGTACCGCGCGAACACCCGGTCCACCGCGGCCGCCGAGTCGACCGCCTGCGCCCGCGCGGCGACGGGGAGAATGAGAGCAAGCACGAACACGCTGCGACGCATGACGAACCGGGAAAGGGAATCGGTCGGGTGAGGTCTGGTACAATCGACCACAGAGGCACAGAGGACACAGAGGAAGGGCACACGGGAGATTGTCCCCCAGCCGGGAGGAGATGCTGCCTCGGGGCTGAGGGACTCCCTCCCGTGTGCCCTTCCTCTGTGTCCTCTGTGCCTCTGTGGTAGCACTCGCAGTTCACCGACGCCTCCCGGTCGCCGGCCTCTACGGAGCGCGGAAAAAAATCTTTGTGGCCTGTGTCGATTTCGCCAGCTGCCGTTCGACGTGTAGGTAGAGCCAGGAGAGCGGCCCGGCTCCGAACCTACATGCGACAAGGAGACACGACGATGCGACCCACGTACAACGAAGGTTCGAGGAAGGTCCGCGTGACGCTGTGGATCGTCCAGGGGATGCTGGCGGCCCTCTTCCTGTTCGCCGGCGGGATGAAGCTCGTCGCGCCAATCGAGGAGCTGACGAAGCAGGGCCCGGTGCTCCCCGAGCTGTTCATCCGCTTCATCGGCGTGCTCGAGGTGGCCGGCGCGCTGGGCCTGATCCTCCCCGGGCTGCTGCGCATCCGCCCGCAGCTCACGCCGCTGGCCGCCGCCGGGCTGATGTTCGTGATGACGGGTGCGACGGGCGCGACGCTGGCCGGCGGTGCGGGCGCGGGCGCGCTGGTCCCGGTGGTCGTCGGGCTGCTGCTGGCCGGCGTCGGCTACGGCCGGTGGCGCGTCGCGCCGATCGCCGAGTCGCAGCGCCACCGCGTGCCGGCGCTGCGCCACGCCGCCTAGCGAGATCCGGGCTGAGCGGGCGGAACGAAAGCGGGGGGCGGGCGCGCGTCGCGCCCGCCCCCTCAGAACGTCAGCGTCGAGATGTACGCGTGGTCCCGCCGCACGCTGTCGAGCGGGTCGCCGGGGTAGGTCTCCTGCTCCACGAACAGGTGCTTCTCGTCGATCCGGTCGATCATCCCGAGCAGCCGCTTGAAGTCGAGCACGCCCTTGCCCAGCTCCGTGTCGTTATGCGCGCCGAGCGAGGGGACGTCCTTGATGTGGAAGCTCCAGTAGCGGGGGCCGAAGCGGCGCATGTACTCGATCGGGTCGCGGCCGGCCATCGCCAGGTTCCCGGTGTCGAGCTGGAGGCGGACGACCGACGGGTCGGTACGCTGGGTGAACACGTCGTACGGGACCTCCGACCCGCCCGGGAGCGGCGCGAAGTCGTCGGCGTGGTTGTGGAAGGCGAGCCAGACGTCGCGCCGGCGCGCCGCCTGGCCGCCCTGGTTCATCCGGTCCGCCCAGTAGCGGTAGTCGTCCAGCGACTTGCGGCGCTCCTCGGGGAAGCTGGCGATCGTCAGGTACTCGTGCCCCAGCGTCTTCGCGACATCCAGGTTGCGGTCCAGGTCGTCGAGGATCCCGGCGCCGACGTGCGTGGACGGGGCGCGCAGCCCGTTGCGGTCGAGCACCTGGCGCAGCCGGTCCGGCGCCATCCCGAAGTTGCTCATCGAGCCGAGCAGCTCCACGTCGTTGTAGCCCGCCTGCGCGATGTCGGCCAGCGTGCGCTCCAGGTCGCGCCCCGCGGCGTCCCGCAGCGTGTAGAGCTGGATGCCCACGCGCTTGAGCCGGCGGTTGCCGGCGGTGGTGCTCGCGGCCGCGGCGCTCGAGGCGCCGCCGGCCGTGCTGGCGGAGCTCGAGCGCGCGCAGCCGAGCGCGACGGCGGCCGGGGCGGTGGCGAGCGCCGCCCCCAAGCCGCGGACGAAGGTGCGTCGGTCCATTGTCAGGCCTCTCCCATGACGAGTCCCTCGATCGTGTGCGCCTGGACGATCGGCACAAGCTCGTCCACCACGCGGCAGGCGAGGTGCGGGCGCACCTCGTCAGGCAGCGCGTCGTAGCAGGCGCGGGTGAACTGCAGGTCGTGCCGCTCGGCGTTGCGGGCGTCCGGCGCGTCCGCCCCGAGGACGAGCACCGGGCGCGACTTGTTCGACTGGTTGGCGGTGCCGCGGTGGATCGTGAGCGCCGAGCGCGCCGAGACGTCGCCCATCTTCGGCATCTTCTGCTGGGCGCGCGCCTCGTAGCGCGGGTAGAGCGACTTCGGCGGGAACATCCCGTGGTCGAAGCCGGCCGGCTCGTCCCACTGCGTCCCCGGCGCGATCTCGAATGGGCCCATGTCCTCGGAGACGTCCACCGTCGTGACGTTGAACGCGAGCGAGTTCAGGCGGCGCCCCACCAGCGTCTCCGGCGGCGCCGGGAAGTCGCGATGCCACGGCTGGTACTGCGCGCCGGGCCCCGGCACGTCGAAGCCGATCTCGACGATCCTGTACTCGGGACCGAGCACCGCCGAGCAGACGGCGACCACCCACGGATGCGTCGCCAACTCCACGAAGCCGCGGATCTTCTCGGGGTGGATCTCGACGTAGTAGCGGTTCGGCCCGCGCCCCACCGCGCCGCCGGGCCGCTTCAGCGCGTCCCGGAACAGCCCTTCGATGTCCTCGCCGAGCCGCCGCACCCACTCGCGGTCGAAGGCGCCCTTGAGGCCGATGATCCCGTCCCCGTACAGGCCGCCCATAATTGCCGCGACGTCGTAGCGCGGCTCCGCCGGCGGCGCGGCCTGCACGGCGCCGCCGCCGCCCGTGATCTCCGTTGCTGCCATCGACATCGACATGCGCGCGTTCTCCGGTCCGGGTCCGCCGCTAACGTACCGTCGCGCCGAGCAGTCCGTACAGGCCCGGCGCGAATCGGGCGGATTCGTCGCTCATTCAGTCACTCGGTCGGGACGCGTTGTGAGATCGACCACCGAGGCACAGAGGGCACCGCGGAGGGGCACACCGAAGAAGGGCCCCGGCCGGGACGCTTCGTTCAAAGCGATTGACCACAGAGGACACAGAGGACACAGAGGGAGCGCCACGAGGCCGGGCTGACGGAATAATTCTTTGATGCGGCCGGCCCGGCCTCGTAGCGCTCCCTCTGTGTCCTCTGTGTCCTCTGTGGTTGAATTCGCAGTTCACAGATCATCCCGGCCGGGGGCCCCTCGCCCGTGTGCCCCTCCTCTGTGTCTCCGTGCCTCGGTGGTCGATCCTCACGAATCGTCCCGGCCGCGAAATTTCACTGGCGCCGTGATGCGTCCGCGAGGGCGGGGCGGGCGTACGAAGGCGAGAGTGCGTCGGGCGGAGGCGGGGCGGTGAGGGCGGCCGAGGTCGTGATCAGCTGCTGGAGCCTCGTCAGGCAGCCCTCGGTGAGGACGAAGCGGCAGGCGTCGTGCGCCAGTGCGGTCACGCCGAGGAAGGCCGCCAGCAGCGTGAAAGGCGCCGCCGCGCCGGCCGCGAGCGCCGTGCCGCCGACGACCGCCGCCGAGGCCGCGGTGGTGAACAGCAGCCCGCCGCTGCGGCCGAACGGGCCGAACTTCGGCATGAAGCGGAAGCGCCCCTCGGCGTCGCGCCTGATGCGGACGCTGGCGACGAGCGGCAGCCGGACGCAGATGCCGCCCGCGCCGTGCGGCACGACGACGTAGCCGAGGCGCTCCAGCTCCACGCGCAGCGCGTCGAGGACGGGATCGGGGGGATGCTGCTGCTGCTCCATCGGGCGATCTCCTCTCACTCGACCCGCGCCACGCCGGGGCGCGGCGTGGCGAACCGCTGAAAGATAGCGGGGTCGTGCCCCGGGACGACCAGGCGGCGGTCCGACGCGAGCCGCAGCATGCGCTCCTGCGCCGCCAGGTTCGACGCCGCGTCGAAGGTCTGCGCGATCGGTGCGTGGCGCTCCAGGTTCTCGTAGAGGTACGCGTTGTCCGAGGCGACGACCACCGTGCCGGCGCGCGTGCGGACGCCGACGTACTGCGACGCGTACGTGTGCCGACCGCCGGTGTAGACTGTGATGCCGGGGATGATCTCGCGCCCGTCCCCGTCCACCAGCTCCACCCGGCCGGCGGCGCGCATCCGGAAGAGCATCGCCGCGTCCTCGGCGTCGATCCCCTCGTGCAGCACCTGGCCCGAGTCGCCCACGTAGTACTCGTACTCCGCCCGCTGAAGCCACACGCGGGCGCGCGGGAAGAGGTCCATCCCGTCCATGTGGTCCCA
>DATFPD010000443.1:0-2187 GCA_035265005.1 Gemmatimonadaceae bacterium
CGAACGATGCATCCGAAGGAATCACCACAGCAATGAACCGCGGAGGGCGCGGAGGGCGCGGAGGACGGCCGCTCGGGATGTCCCGAGCGGCCGTCCTCCGCGCCCTCCGCGCCCTCCGCGGTTCAATCTTTCAAACCCGGACTCACCTAGATGAGCGATAGGCGACTCGGCGTCGGCTTCGTCGGCAGCGGGTTCATCGCGAAGTTCCACCTCCAGAGCTTCACCGGCGTGCGCGACGGCGACGTGCGCGGCGTCTGGAGCCCGAACAAGAAGAACGCGGCCGCCGCCGCCGCCTACGCGCGGCAGCTCGACGTTGGCGACGCGAAGGCGTACGCGTCGATCACCGACATGGTCGCCGACCCCGACATCGACGCGATCTGGATCACGGGGCCGAACCACGCCCGGATCGAGAACGTCGAGGAGATCGTCCACGCGATCGAGAGCGGGAAGGGGGAGCTGAAGGGGATCGCCTGCGAGAAGCCGCTCGCCCGCAACGTCGCCGAGGCGAAGGAAGTCGCCCGCCTCGTGAAGCGGGTGGGGCTCGCGCACGGCTACCTGGAAGACCAGGTCTTCGTGCCGCACGAGCTCCAGGGGCGCGCCCTCCTCTGGGCGCGCGGGGCCGCGACGACGGGGCGCCCCTACCTCGCCCGCGCGGCCGAAGAGCACAGCGGCCCGCACGCGCCCTGGTTCTGGCGCGGCGACCTCCAGGGGGGCGGCGTGCTCAACGACATGATGTGCCACTCGGTGCTCGTCGTCAGGCACCTGCTCACGAAGCCGGGCGAGCCGCTGAGCACCGTGCGCCCGGTGCGGGTCAGCGCCCACATCGCGAGCCTGAAGTGGACGCGCCCCGAGTACGCGAAGCGGCTCCGCAAGCGCATGGGCAAGGAGGTGGACTACGCGCGCGCGCCCAGCGAGGACTTCGCCAGCGCGACGATCGAGTTCGAGACCGACGACGGCCACACGGTGCTCGGCGAGGTCTCCACGTCGTGGAGCTTCGTCGGCGCCGGCCTCAGGCTCTCCGCGGAGCTGCTCGGCCCCGAGTACTCGATGTCGTGGAACTCGCTCGACAGCGGGCTCAAGCTCTTCTTCAGCCGCGAGGTCCGCGGCCGGGAAGGGGAGGACCTGGTCGAGAAGCAGAACGCCGAGATGGGATTGATGCCGGTGGTCCCGAGCGAGGCGGTGGCCTACGGCTACGAGGCCGAGAACCGGCACTTCGTGCGAGCCTTCCTCGGAAAGGAGCAGCCGCTCCTCACCTTCGACGACGGCGTCGAGGTGGTGCAGCTCCTGATGGCGGCGTACCAGAGCGCCGAGCAGGGGAAGACGCTGGATTTCCCCCCGAGGGGACTCGACAGGTTCGTCCCCAAGGTGGCGCAGGGGACGTGGCGGCCGCGGTGAGGGCGCCGCGTGTGTCGCCCCTCAGTCGACTCAGCGCGCGCGGATCGTCCCGGTGACGATGCCCTCGATCGGGACGCCGTCGAGCGATCCAGGGAGAGTGTCGCACGCGGCGCGGTCGCGCACGTAGACCAGGATCACGTCGGCGCCCGCTGACGTCCGACCGAGGCCAACGCCTACCACCCCGTCCATGCTCAGCAGCCGGCTCTCGTGGCGAGCGCGGACGCGATCGATCCCCGTGGCCGGATCGGCCGCCTCGGCGGCGCCGGCCGGCTGCCGTAAGCTGCGTGCGGTGGATCCCGCGCCGGCCGCCCCGGGCGCGGGCGGGGACTCGAACTCCGCGTTCGACGGATGCTTTCTGTCGCGGCTCATCATCGGCTCGACATCGGGTCGATTCGAACCTTATGCGCGCGGCGCCGGCGCGCGCAATGCCGGCCGGCCGTCAGCCGCCCGCGCGCCCGCTCAAACGAAGAGTTTCACATCGAGCGCGGCGAGCACCAGCGAAAGGTGATTCGCGTACGCGACCCTCGAGCTCGGGTCGCCAGACGCGAAGCCGAGACCCACGGGCGCAGCAGCCATGCCGCTCTGATCCCACAGCCAGACGAGCGCCCCAGAGTCGCCACCTTCGATGAACGACCGGCCGCCGGCTCCACGGATCGCCATCTGGTTTCGGAACATCGCCAAGAGCGTGCGCCCGCCCTGCTCGTACTCCACCCGCACGCTCGCCGCGATGTCGAAGACCTCTCCCCTGCGGAGCCCCGTGGTGCGGCCCGCCTTGCCGACGCTCATCCCGAC
>DATFPD010000444.1:0-5753 GCA_035265005.1 Gemmatimonadaceae bacterium
GATGGTCGTCAGCATCATCGTGCGACCGGCGGGGACGCGCATCCAGACGCGCCCTTCCCCCGCGCCGCCGCCGCGAAGCGTGCCGCCCCCGCCGGCGTCGATCTCCGGGTCGTCCGCGGCCGCCGCTGCGACGCTGGTGCCGCCGCCCACCTTCACCGGGCGCACGGAGCCGCCGGTGGTGAACTCGTACGGCCCGTAGGGGCGCCGCCCGCGCGGGAAGTACTGGATCGCCGGCTTCGTGTTCCACCCGCCGCTGCCGCCCGCGAAGACGAAGCCCTCCGGGTCCACGCGCAGCGGGTTCGCGGCGGCCAGGCCGGGCGGGACGCGCGGCACCGTGTGCACGATCAGGCCGCTGTGAATTCCCACCACGAGGCCGCGCTCGGAGGCGTAGTCGCCCCAGGTGATCTTCGAGTCGATGAGCGGGTGCGCCTGGTGCACGGCGTCGCCCGCGGTGTAGCGCACCATGTTGAGCAGCAGCCGGTCGGCCGCCGGGTCGAGCCCCACGCGCTCCACGACGTCGAACGCCGAGACGAGCGCCGAGCCGCGGTCGACGAACAGCTCGGCGAGCGCCACGCCCTGGAGGCCGTGGTCGTAGTCCGCGAGCAGCGCCACGTCGCCCATCTCGTCAGGCTTCGTGAGCGCCAGGCCGTGCGCCACCGGGTAGACCGCCGGGAAGCCGGGCTTCGACTCGGTCCACCCCGTGTAGTCCGACCAGAGGAAGAAGCGGTCGCGCGGCAGGCCGTCGAACGCCGGATGCGCCGGCCGCTCGGGGTTGATCGCCATCCCCTGCGCGAACGGCCGCCCGCCCGGGAAGACGTGCGGGTGGTCGAGCGCCCGGGTCTGCACGCGCAGCCCGCCGGGGAGCCACGACGCGTCGAACCGGGGCGCGCGCTGGTCGAGCACCAGCGCCCGCCCGCCGCGCCGCAGGAACGACCGCAGCGCCGCCGAGTCGCGCGTCAGCGCCGCGTCCCACGCCGCCGAGCCGACGATCAGGGCGTCGCGCGCGGGGTCGAGCGTCGTCAGGCCGGCGGCCGCCACCGGCGTGAAGGCGACGCCGAGCGCGCGCAGCGCCGCCGCCGTGCGGCCGGCGGGCGCGTCGTAGAGCCGGACGCGGCGCACGAGCGCCCCGGCCGCGCCGGCGAAGCCGCGCGCCGCGACGAACACCCGCGTCTCGTTGCGCGAGACCGTGTCGCCGCGAACGACGACGGCGCCGGCGAGCGTGTAGGTCCCGGTCGGGAGGCCGCCGGGGATCGGGATCGAGACCTGGCGGCTGCCCGCGGCGTAGTAGCGCACGTTCGGGAGCGCCAGCGTCCCGCCGGTCCGGCGCGCGCCCGTCGAGTCGAGCAGCGCGTAGTGCAGCACCGCGTCGTGGATCGGCTGGCCGTCGTCGGCATCGTTCACCAGGTGCGCGACCGGGCGGAGCGTGCTCTCGGCGTAGGCCTGCGGCGTCCACAGCTCCCAGCTCAGCAGCACCGGCTGGTAGGAGCGCGCGTACTGCGCCGCGATCGGCTTCGGCCCCATCTCCTCGAAGCGGGTGACGCCGTGCCACTTCGAGAAGAGGATCGTGAACGGGCTCAGCCCGGCGAGGTACGGGTTCCGCTCGCGCAGCCGGCGGGTGATCTCGATCGCCTGGCCGCCCATCCACGCCTGGTAGGCGAGCGCGCGCACCGGCTGCTCCTCGTCAGGCGCGTGCCCGGTCCAGTTGAGCTGCGAGTCCGGCTGCTTGGTGTTCGAGACGAGGTTGAAGCGCCCGTCCGGCCCCGTATAATTGCCGGTGTTCTCGGTCAGGGTCATCGGCTGCACGGCGTCCGAGCGCCAGCAGATTTTCGGGTCGCGCAGCGTGTAGAAGCTGAGGAAGGAGTTGTAGTACCACCCCCAGTAGCGGTGCAGGTCGCAGATCTCGCCGGCGCGCCCGAAGCCGTAGCCCGCGTTGCCGATGTAGAGCCGCGTGTCGTCCCACCGGCGGAGCGTGTCGTACGCCGTCCGGAGGAAGCGCGCGACCTCCTCGTGCCCCCGCGACAGGTAGTGGATCTCCTTCGCCGCCTGCTCGTTCGACAGCGCGTAGATGACGACGCTCGGGTGGTTGGCCTGCGGGGCGACGACGCTGTCGCGGTACCAGCGGAGCGCGGCGGCGACGTCCTTCGGCGCGCTGGTCGAGCTGCCGCCGCGCGGGGTGCCGTAGTGCCCCTGGAAGATCATCATCCCCTCCTCGTCGGCGGCGTCGAACCAGGGCTGCGAGGGCGTCGTCAGGCGGATGATGTTGACGCCGAGCCCCTTGAGGTAGCGGACGTAGGCGCGCGCGAAGGCCGGGCTCTCGTCGAGCGAGTCGGGGAGGTTGCGCCCGGGCGGGTTGATGGCGTTCCCCCGCAGGAACACCGGCCGCCCGTTGATCAGGATGCGCCCGTTGGCCGAGCGCACGCTGCGGAAGCCGAAGCGCACGGTGTCCACCGCGCGCCCGGCGGTGACGACGACACGGTAGAGGTTCGGCGCCTGCGGGCTCCACAGCTTCGGGTGGACGCCGCTCACCCGCCCCACGACGCGCGCGTCGCCCCCGCTCGCGACGAGCTTCCCAAGGTCGCCGTCCCAGAGCACGCTCCCGTCGGCCGCGCTCGCGATCGTCGCCCGAACTGCGCTTCCGGCGAGCGCGGCGCCGCCGGGTACGGTCGCCTCGAGGCGCACGGCGTTCGTGTCGGCGAACGCGAGCACGTGCATCCGCGGCGCGTCGGGGCGGGCCTGCGCGCCGATCGTGGTCGCGGCGGAGAGAGCGAGGAGTGGCAGGGTACGCATCATCTTCAGGCTGGATTCATCAAATTTGAACCGCGGAGGACGCGGAGGACGCGGAGGAGTGCCTCGGGGCGCCCCGAGGCACTCCTCCGCGTCCTCCGCGTCCTCCGCGGTTCATGCTCTTCTAACGCTTGCGAACGTGGATGCCGTTCAGGATCGGCTCGCCCTGTCCCTTGATGAAGGAGACAGCGAGCCCCGAGCCGTTCGTTGCCGACGCCGTCACGGTCGCCATCGTCGCCAGCGTCGAGACGCCAGGGCGCGACGACAGCGGGACGCGCTCGAGCACCGTGCGCCCGTTGACCGCGACGCCGAAGCTGCGCGATGGGACCCTGGGGTCGCCCGGGTCAGCGAAGGCGAGCTCGATCTCGTAGTCGCCGTCCGGGACGTCGAAGCGGTACGCCTCGACCCCCGGGCGGTAGGTGACGTAGAGCGCCGACTTCGACGTGCCGGTCACGACCACCGCGCGCTCCATCAGGGCGCGCGCGCCGCCCACGTAGCCGAAGCCGCCTCGGGCGTACGGCTGGTCGGGGAGCCAGACCAGGCCGTCGTCGTCCGCGTATTGCGCGTTCGAGCCCACGTTGACCGCGATCTCGCGGAACGGCGCCGAGGGGTCGCGCAGGTCGGCCGGGTAGCGGTCGAAGTGCATCGTCAGGCGGTCCACCACCGTCGTCCCGCCGCGGGTAGCGCGCGCCTCGACCACGTTCTCGCCGTCGGCGAACGGCACCTCCCAGCTCGCCTTGCGCACGTCGTCCGGCTGCTTCGCGCCGAGCGAGCGGCCGTTCACCAGCAGCTCCACGCGGTCCAGGTTCGTGTAGACGTCGACCGGCTGGGTGGCGGCGCGGCCGACGCCCGCGCGCCGCGTCCAGTCGCGGCTGGCGACGTAGACCATCGGCTCGGGGTTCCAGTTCGCCTTGTAGAGGTAGTAGACGTCCTTCGGGCGGCGGTCGAACGTGAGCATCCCCTTCTGGTTCATCTGCGGAATGGATTCCCCGATGTGCGGCTGCGAGAAGTCGAACTGGTTCCAGATCGCCGTCCCGGAGAGCCAGGGCCGCGCCCGCGCCTGGCGCAGGTAGCCCTCGTGGTACAGCCGGTGGTAGCTGCCCGAGTGGTCGAAGCGCTCGGGCGCGGTGGAGTTGAGCCGCAGGTCGCTCCCCGAGCCGTACTCGCTGACGACGACCGCCTGACGCGGACTCGCCCGGTGGCGCTTGTCGAGCGCCACGCCGAACTGGTCGATCGTGCCGCTGTACCAGCCGTTGTAGAGGTTGAGGCCGAGCACCTGCGTCACCGCGCCGACGCCCGACGAGTCGTACGACGTCGCGCCGTGGATGGCCATCGTCGTGGAGCGCGCCGGGTCCTCGCGCCGCGCCAGCGAGTCCATCCCGCGCGCGAAGTCCCGCACCTGGCGCATGTACGTGGTGTCGGTGTGCCGCCCGAGCCGCTCCCCGCCCTCGCTCCAGAGGAACACTTCGTTCATGACCCCCCACATCACCACCGCCGGGTGGTTGTGGTGCTGGCGGATCATCTCCCGGAGCATCCGGTGCGAGTTGGACGCGAACTCGTCCGACACGGTGATGTAGTTGACGACCGGCACCTCCTCCCAGACGAGGAGCCCCAGCCGGTCGGCCGCCTCGAGCACGGCCGGGTCCTGCGGGTAGTGCGCCAGCCGCAGGAAGTTGGCGCCCATCTCCTTGATCAGCTCCAGGTCCCGCACGTGCTGCCGGTTCGACAGCGCCGAGCCGAGCCCCTGGTAGTCCTGGTGCCGGTTGGTGCCGCGCAGGAAGAGCTTCGCCCCGTTGAGGAAGAAGCCGGAGTCGGCGGTGAAGCGGAACCAGCGGAAGCCTAACGGGCTGGTGACGCGGTCCGCCACGCGCTCGCCGTCGTAGACGTCGGTGCGAACCGAATAGAGGTACGGGTCGTCCGGCGACCAGAGGTGCGGGGCGCGCACCGTCCGCAACTGCTGCTCGAACACCACCTCCCGCCCCGGCTCGGATGCCACGTCCGTGGGGATCGACTCGGCCACCGGCTTGCCCTCGCGGTCGATGAGCGTGCTCACGACGCGCAGCCGCTTCGCCGCAGCTTGCCCCGAGCCTGGCGAGGGGTCGTTCGCCACCGCGCCGCGCACCCGCACGGTCCCGCTCTCGCGCGAGACGGCGGGCGTCGTGACGTAGACGCCGCTCGACCCGTGGTCCCGCATCGTCAGGTGCACCGGGTCGGTCGCGACCAGCCACACGTCCCGGTAGATCCCGCCGTAGAGTGCGAAGCCGACCGAGAGCGGCGGGACCTGCGGGTCGTGGCTGTTGTCCACCCGCACCGCGACCAGGTTGTCCGCCGCGCCCGCGCGCGCCCAGCGGGTGATGTCCACCGCGAACGCGGTGTAGCCGCCGGCGTGGCTCCCCGCCCAGGCGCCGTTGACGTAGACGTCGGCCCGCTGGTTCGCCCCCTCGAAGTAGAGGTACAGGCGCTTCCCCCGCAGCGAGTCCGGCAGCGCCAGCCGCCGGCGGTACCAGCTCGTCCCGCGCCGGTAGCTCTCGACGTCGTCGAACGGGTCACGCGCGTTCCACGTGTGCGGCAGATTCACGCTCTGCCACCCGCTGTCGTCGAGCCACGCCTTCTCGGCGAACTCGACGCCGTCCGGGAGGAACTTCCATCCCTCGTTGATCGTGTACCGCACGCGCACGTCCCCCTGCGCGGCGAGTACGGTCGGGAGGGCGAGCAGCAGCGTGGCGAGGCGAAATTTCATCACGGGTCTGGCAAGAGAAGATCGACCACCGAGGACACCGAGGGCACCGAGGGAGCGCGCCGAGGCCGGGCCGGCGCCATCAAAGAACGATGCCTGCTCTTTGTAGGGGCGCTCCCTCGGTGTCCTCGGTGTCCTCGGTGGTTGCACTGCAGTTCACTGCTCCTGCGCCGAAGCCGGACGCGGCGCGTAGTGGCGTGCGATCCGCGCCCGGTCGTTGCGGCCGGTGAGG
>DATFPD010000445.1:0-14770 GCA_035265005.1 Gemmatimonadaceae bacterium
CCCGGCCCAGCTGCCGCCGTCCAGGACCCTGTTCCACGTCTTCCCGCCGTCGGTGGTCTTGTACAGCCCGCGCTCGCCGCCCTTCACCGAGAGCGGCCCCTGCGCGGCGACGTACACGACGTCGGAGTTGCGCGGGTCGATGAGGATCTTCCCGATGTGCTCCGACTCCTTGAGCCCGACGTTCTGCCAGTTGCGCCCGCCGTCCACCGACTTGTAGACGCCGTCGCCGTAGTTCACCGCGCGCTGGGCGTTGTTCTCGCCGGTGCCGACCCACACGACGTTCGGATTGTTGGGGTCGATGACGACAGTGCCGATGGAGTACGACGCCTGGTTGTCGAACACCGGCGTCCACGTGGTGCCGGCGTTGGTCGTCTTCCACACGCCGCCGGCGGCGACGCCGATGTACCAGGTCTTCTTGTCGCGCGGGTGCACGGCCAGGTCGCTGATGCGCCCGGAGATCATCGCCGGCCCGATGGGGCGGAGCTTGAGCCCGTTGTACGGCGACCGGTCGCCGCCGGCCGAGTCGCCGCGCTGCGCGCTGTCGGCACGCGAGGTGTCCTGGTTGGCGGCGCGGCGGTTCCGCGTGGTGTCGGAGCCGAGCGCGCGCTGGCGGCCGGCGTCGGGCTGCACGGTGCGCGGCGGGGGCGCGGGCTGCTGCTGGGCGCGGAGCGCGCCGACGGCGGGGGCGAGCACAAGCGCCGCCGCAAGCAGGCGACGGCGCGCAACGGGTGAGGCGATGGGCATAGACGGGCTGCGGGTGGGTAGTGGGTCAGTTTGAGGCAACGACAACGGCAACGGCAACGGCGACGGCAACTGCACTTGGACAGGATGCACAGGATGGTGAACAGGATGAGGACCGCTCGGGATGCGTGGTCTCCCGGGGCCCGTCATCCTGTTCACCATCCTGTGCATCCTGTCAAAATGCCGTTGCCGTTGCCGTTGCAGTTGTCGTTGCCTCAAACTGACCCACTACCTCCAGACAGACCAGAGCCCGGCCCTGGATCCCCGCGTTCGCGGGGAGGACGGGCGCGCGGGGATGACGGACGCGCGGGGACGACCGGCGGACGGGCTCCCCGGCTCGCCGGGAGGCAGACCCACCCGGCAACGGCGCTAGTCGAACGAGTATCCGGCGAAGAGTATCTCGCTCGGCTTGCCATCCCTGTACAGCACCACGTAGTACCCCTCGCCGCGCTCGACGTCCTCCAGGAACGCCAGCTCCGGCTCCACGGCCTCGCGCGTCGGCTGCGTGGTCCCGTAGAGCCGGAGCAGCGTCTCGTCGTCCAGCGGACACATCGCCGCCGGCGCCGGCTTCTCCCCGATCGCGTCCATGTCGAGGATCGAGCGGGAGCCGTCGGCATCGGCCGCCTCCATCGCCTCGTCGATCGTGCGATGCCGCGCCCCGGGCGCGTCCGACTTCTCGGTCACGGGAAAGTGCGGGAAGCGCACGACGGGGTTGTACCGCCCCGCCCTGAACTCGCGCTCCCGCAGCTCGTTCATCGCCTTCCCGATGTCCCTCTGATAGGGGACGACGTACCACCACGGGTGTCCGCCCACGTCAGGTCCTCGGGCGTCCGTCGCTCGTGAGGTACTTCGTGAGCCACCCCTGCACCTCGTTCCACCAGAGCCGCTGGTTCTGGGGCTTGAGCACCCAGTGTCCCTCGTCCGGGAAGACGACGAACCGGCTCGGGACGCTTTGCTTCTGGAGTGCGGAGAAGAGCGACACGCCCTCGTAGTACGGCACGCGGTAGTCCAGCTCCCCGTGCAGCACCAGGTGCGGCGTCTTGAAGTTGCGCGCCGAGAGGTGCGGCGACCACTTCCGGTACTGCTGCTCCATTGCCGTGCTGTCCCAGTACGCCGCGCCGTACTCCCACTCCGGGAACCAGAGCTCCTCGGTCGCGCCGTACATGTTCTCGAGGTTGAAGACGCCGGCGTGCGTGACGAGCGCCTTGAACCGGTTCGAGTGGCCGGCGATCCAGTTCACCATGTAGCCGCCGTAGGAGCCGCCGGCCGCGCCCATGCGCGTCGAGTCGAGCCACGGGTAGCGGCGGAGGGCACCGTCGAGCGCCTGCATGATGTCCGTGTACGCCTTGCCACCCCAGTCCTTCGACACCTCGTCCACGAACCGCTGGCCGTAGCCGGTGGAGCCGCGCGGATTCACGAACACCACCGCGCTCCCGGTGGCCGCGAACATCTGATAGTTCCAGCGGCTGTGCCACTGGTCCAGCCACGCCCCCTGCGGGCCGCCGTGGATGAGCAGGATCACCGGATACTTCCGGTTCGGCTGGTAGTTCGGCGGCTTGATCAGGAACGACTGCACGCTGTCGGTGCCGGCGCCGCGGGTCCAGAACTCCTCGGCCGGGTTCACGTCGAGCCGGGCGACCAGCGCGTCGTTGGCGTGCGAGAACTGCCGCGCCCCCGTCGCCGCGCCGTTAGGCCCGACCGTCGCCACGAACACCTCCGCCGGCCGGTTCGACGCGTCCCGCACCCACGCGATCGTCCGCCCGTCGCGCGACACCGTCGGTGCGGCGTTGTTGCTCTCGCCGGTGACGAGCGCGGGCGCCGGAGACGCGGTGTTCCCTTGCCGGTCCAGCGCGACGCGGTAGAGCTTGTCGCGCCCGGCGTCCACGGTCTGGATGTAGAGCGCGCTGCCGTCGCCGGCGAAGACGTACGCGTCGGCGTTGCGATCCCAGCTCGGGAGCAGCTCGCGCGACGAGCGCGCGTTGCGATCGTACAGCATCAGCCGCCACCGGTCGCTCTCGAACCCGGCGCGCCGCTGCGACGCGTACGCGATCCACCGCCCGTCCGGAGAGAATACGGGGTTCTGGTCGGCGCCCTTGTTCTCGGCCGTGATTGGCGTCGGCGCCTGGGTGCCCATTCCCGCCGAAACCAGGTAGACGTTCGCGTCGGTGGACCACGCCTCCTCGCGCCCTGCGTCCTTCGCCGTGAACGCCAGCGTCTGGCCGTCCTGAGCGAATGCGTAGCCCTCGCTCCCGCCGAACGGCCCCGGCGGCACGTCGTAGCGCGCGCCGGGAACGAGATCCCGCGGCGCGCCTCCGTCCGGCGAGACGACGAACAGGTGCGACCGCGTCCCCTCGTCCCACGCGTTCCAGTGGCGGTACATGAGCTGGTCGGCGACGTGCGCCTTCACCTTGCTCGTGTCCTTCGCCTTGTCGCGCGCCCCGTTGCACTCGTCGGTCGTGCACTCCGGATAGACCGAGGACACGAACGCGATGCGGTCCCCGCTCGGCGCCCACACCGGGCCGCTCGCGCCGCCGTTGAGCCGCGAGAGCTGCCGACGGTTCGCCCCGTTCGCGTCGGCGACCCAGAGCTGGCCCCCCGCGACGTACGCCACGCGGCGCCCGTCCGGCGACCAGCGCGCCTCGGTCGCGCGCGTGGTGTCGTCCGGGAACGCGCGCGCCCCCGCATCGCCGCTGGCCACGGCCGCCAGGTAGGTCGTCGTCGTGCGCCGGTTGGCGCCGACCTCGGTCGCGCGGACGGCGTACAGGAGCTGCCGCCCGTCCGGCGAGAGCTGCGGGTCGGACACCGCCTTCACGGCGGCGAAGTCGTCGAACGTGATCGCGCGCCGCGCGCCCTGCTGCGCCGCGCCCGTGGCGGCGACCGACGCGAGGAGCGCGAGGCCGGTAAAGGTGACGAGGCTCGTGCGGCTCATGGTGCGAACGTGAGGGTGAGCGTACTGTGAGCCCTTCAAGCTACGCAGCCGCCGCACGACCCCCAAGGGAGCCCGGGCGCCGGTAGTGGGCCAGTTCGAGGGCAGCCGCCGCGGCGGCGACGGCAACTGCAACTGCAACTGCAGACAGGATGAACAGGATGAACAGGATGAACAGGATGGGGGCCTCGGGACGCGAAGACTCCCGGGGCCGTCATCCTGTTCACCATCCTGTTCATCCTGTCGCCGTTCATCCTGTCAAATTGCCGTTGCCGTTGCCTCGAACTGGCCCACTACCCGGGCGCCGGTGGTGGCCCATTCAGCAGTTGCCATTGCCCGAAACTGACCACGACCCGGGCGCCGCGCGCTGGCGAGCCCCGGGCGGCCGCCCTATCTTAGCCGACCCGCTTCACCGCCCCGCGCCGAGTCGCCCATGAGTGTTCCGCCGCTGCACGCACGGCCGCTCCAGCCGCTCCGCGTCCCGCGCGGCGCCGTCGCGCGCGTGCTGACGGCGCTCGCGCTCCTGACGATCGTCAGCGGCGTCATGCAGCTCTTCGACCCCGCTCGCGCGCTGGCGCCGCTCGGCGCCGATCCGGCGACCGTGGGCCCGGCGGGGCTGTTCCACTTCGGCGCGATCGGCGCGCTGCTGGTGGTGTTCGGCGGGCTGCTGCTGCACGCGGTCCTGTCCCCGACGCCGTACGCGCCGGTGTTCCTCTGGGTCGGCGCCGAGAAGCTCGTGTACGCAACGATGGCCGCGATGGGCGTGTCGAACGGGCTGTACGCGCGACCGGCGCTGCTGGTGACCGCACTCGACGTCGTCGCCGCGACGCTGTGCCTCCTTCAATGGCGAGCCACGAGGGCGCAGGCATGAGGACCGTCGCTCGCATTCTCCTCTACGTCATGAACGCGGGGCTGATCCTGCTCGGGATCGCGGGCCTGCTCGCGCCGGCCTGGGACCTGGAGCAGCAGCTGCGCATCTCGAGCCTCGGCCAGCTGACGCCGGCCGACTACACCGCCCTGCTCGTGCACTGGCGGTACCTCAAGGGCTTCGTGATCGGCGTCGGCATCTACGGGTTCTGGAAGCGCGAGCAGATCCTGCGACCCGGACCGGAGAACACGTTCTACCTGATGACCCTCGCGCTGGCGGCGACGGGGCGGGTGCTGGGACTCATCTTCGACGGTCGGCCGCCGGCGCTCGTCGCCTTCGCCCTCGCGCCTTACGAGATCATCGCGCCAATCCTGATCTACCTCGGCACCCGCCGAGCCCCGGCGCCGCGCGCCGGCGTCTGACCCCGCGGAGACTGACGATGCGTGCGTTCGTGACTGGCGGCTCGGGCTTCATGGGCCGCACCCTGATCGGCGAGCTGCGTGCGCGCGGCCACGACGTGCGCGCCCTCGCCCGCACGCAGGCCGCGGCCGACGCGGTCTCGGCGCTCGGCGCGACGCCGGTGCGCGGGGACCTGGACGAGGAGCTCGAGATGCGCGCCGGCATGCAGGGGTGCGACGTCGTCTTCCACCTCGCGGGGAAGATCACGGGCTGGGGCCGGGCCGACGAGTTCCAGCGCGTGAACGTGGAGGGGACCGAGCGCGTGCTGCACGCGGCGCGCGCCGCCGGCGTCCCGCGCGTGGTGCACGTGAGCACCGAGTCGGTGCTGCTGGACGGCCGCCCGCTGCGCGGCGTCGACGAGAGCGCCCGGCGCGCCACCAACCCGGTCGGCCTGTACTCCCGCACGAAGGCGCAGGCCGAGGAGCGCGTGCTGGAGCTCAACTCCCCCGAGCTGGCGACCGTCGTCGTGCGCCCGCGCTTCGTCTGGGGCAAGGGCGACACGAGCGTCCTACCGCAGCTCGTCGACGCCGTGCGCCGCGGCCAGTTCAAGTGGATCGACGGCGGCCGCTACCAGACCTCCACCTGCCACGTGCGGAACGTCTGCGAGGGACTGATGCTCGCCGCCGAGCGCGGGACGCCCGGCCAGGTCTACTTCCTGACCGACGGCCCGCCGGTGGAGTTTCGCACGTTCATCACGGACCTGCTTCGCACCCAGGGCGTGGACCCCGGCTCCGGCAGCATTCCGCGCCCCGTGGCCCGCGCCGCCGCCGCCGCCAGCGAGTGGGCCTGGCGCACGTTCGGACTCAAGTCGGAGCCCCCTGTCACCCGCTACGCCCTGGCCGCCGTCGGCCAGGAAGTGACCGTGAACGACGCCAAGGCCCGAAGAGATCTGGGGTACGTCGGGCGCGTGTCGCGGGAGGAAGGGCTGCGAGAGATGAACGGCTAGTACGAAATACGATGGACGAGATACACAGCGTGCCCCGGGAGGTCTCGCCTTCCCGGGGCACGCTTCGTATCTCGTCCGTCGCGTTCGCCGTCAGCGTACTTTCTCCAGCAACCTGCTGGTCGTCGGCGGGAGCACGGGCGTGACGCCGGGCTGGGTGAGCCTGTCCTCCTCCGTGTAGTCCCCCTTGTAGCCCAGCAGACGCGCCAGCGGGCCGAGCACGGTCGGATAGAGCAGCTTCTGCATCCACACCGGCGGGTGCGCCACGTAGACCGTGTCCGTGTGCGTCCCCGAGAGCAGCGCGAACTGCAGGAGGTACGGAATCGTCACGCGATCCGTCTTCTGCTTCCCGGCCCGGCCCAGCGCGGCGAGCAGCACCATGAAGGCGTCGAAGCGCCTGGCCGGGCGGAACTCGGTGATCTGGTAGAGCTCTTCGGTCCCCGCGTTCCACCAGGTGTGCACGGTGTTCGGCGGGACGATGATCTCCTCGCCCGGGTGCAGGGTGACCTTATCCTTGCCGCGCAGGACGCCCATGGTTCCCGAGACGCAGAGGAAGCGCTCCTCCTGCTTCGGGTGAAGGTGCGGAGGGGGGCCGAGCCCGCCGGCCTCGAGCCAGTGGTCGAACTGGAGCAGCTCGCCCCCGGTGTCCTGGGGCGTCTTGCGGAAGACCATGCGCTCGCGCGTCACCGGATTCACGACCACGTCACCGGCCTTGACCCTGGCCATCGAAGACCTCCGGGAAATTGTTGTCATCCCGTCCCCGTGCCTCGCCCCCTCTCGTCAGGCTGCGCCCACCGGGCGCGCCGAGCCGGGGAGCGTGAGCGCGCCTGCGCCCGCCGGCACCGCCAGTCCCACCTCCTCCGCGTACATCGCGTTCGGGTCGATCCGGCGCAGCACCGTCGCGTCCCGACCGGTCTTGGTGTGCATGTAGCGGAAGCCGCCGTACTCCATGCAGACTTCGTCCACCCGCCCCGCCAGCTCGCTCCAGGCGTCCGGCGTCAGGCGCTCGGGGCGCGTGCTCAGGTGCAGCACCATCTCGCCGTAGCGGCGCGAGGCGTCCCCCTTCGCCAGGTACGACGACTTCACGCTCTTGATGTACAGCCCGATCAGCGTGAAGCAGCCGTAGCGCGTCCGGAAGTCGCGGCACAGGTCGTAGTAGCGGCGGAACATCGCCGGGTAGTGCTCCAGCGGCACGAACGCCGCCAGCCACCGGCTCGGCTCCCCCTTGGTGGAGTCGAGGATCCGGTCGACGAAGATCTCGACGTTCTTGATGCTGGCGTAGCGCGGGCTCAGCATCAGCCCCGCGATCCCGAGCTGGTGCAGCATCGCCGACGCCACGCCGCTGGCCCGCCCGGCGCGCCGGCCGATGGCGTGCAGGTAGCGATGCGACAGCCGGTCGCGGAACCCGACGAGCCCGCCCTGCGACGTCTCGACGTAGCGCGAGAGCTGCCCGATCAGCAGCGGCTTCTTCCCCGGGCCCTTGTCCTTGTCCGCCCACAGCCCGCGCAGGTAGAGCGAGTCCCCGGGGTCCGAGACCCAGCGCGACGAGTCGGCCACGTAGCGCTCGACGTTGCGGTAGAGCGTGCGCTTGTTCTCCAGCACCGTCGTCATCTTCGCGACGCGCATCACGTCCAGCACGAGCGTCGTGATCACGCCGTGGCGGCCGAGTCCCGTCAGCAGGCGGAAGAAGTGCGCCGGGTCGTCGGCCTTCGTGCACCACGCGACCTCGCCCTCCCAGGTCACGTACTCCATCGACCGCACGTTGTCCACGAACAGCCCGAAGCGGTGCGACGCCGCGTTCGCGCCCCCCACCGAGGCGAAGCCGCCGGCGGTGATGTGGTTGTGGTCGCCGATCACCGGGAGCCCGAGCCCGAAGCGGCTCAGGTGGTCGTCGATGTCCGCGAGCGGCGTCCCGGCCTGCACCGTCACCGCGAGCGCGCCCTCGTCCACCTTCTGGATCTTGTTCATCAGCTCCGTGCAGAGCACGGCGCCGCCCTCCTCGAGCACCAGGTCGTTGCTCGAGTGCCCCTTGCTGCGCACCAGGAGCCGCTGCCCCAGCTGCCGCGTCTCACGCACCGCCCGCACGACGTCCGCCGTCGTCTGCGGCAGGTAGATCTTGAGCGGGTAGCGCGGCCTGATCCCCGGGTCGCCCACGCGCTCCCAGTCGTAGCCGAAGCCCTCGATGCTGTCGTGCGTGAACGCCGAGTGGCTGTTGTGGTCGCGGCTGTTAGGCACGGTGGACCTCCGGAGTGCGAGGGCTCGCGGAGAGCGCGTCCGGGCCGGCGACGGCGCCCGAGGGGCGGGCGCCCCCGCGGCGGCGAATGAACTCGACCATCGACGGGAAGATGTCGGCGGCCACGTTCTTCCCCATGAACACGTCCTGGTGGCCGTAGCGCGGGTAGACCTTCAGCTCGTGGCGCCCCGGCGCCGCGCGCTCCAGCGCCTCGTGGCAGACGACGTTGGAGTCGGTGAAGACGTAGTTGTCCTCGCCGGTCGTCAGCATCACCGGCGTCTCGATCTCGGCGGCGGACTGCAGGTAGTCGTCCGGCAGCGCCTGGTGCTTCGCGTTCCTCGTGTCGTACTTCACCGCCCGCCCCGCGTTCAGCATCCGGCGCACGTGCCGGTAGTAGTGCACCGACGTCGGGCCGTAGAGGTCGCCGCCGCGGCGGTGCGTGATCTCGTCGAGGTTCTCGTGGCTGTACAGTGCCGGGTGTCCGTTCCCCCACATCATGCTCAGCATGTGGCAGGCGCCGACGTCGCACTCCCGATGGCCCATCGAGATCATCTTCGCCATCAGCTTTCCCTTGGTCCACCCGGGCTCCTCACCCCAGTTCGGGTTGAGGTACGGGAGGCCGAGCACGTACTCCACGACGAACGGCGAGACCGCGATCTTCATCCGCGACCAGGTCGACACGCGCGGCGTGAGCGCCACGCTGTTGGCGATGAGGCTGTCGACCTCGACCGCCTTCGCGAAGACGCTCATCGCGAACGACGCGGCGCCGAGGCAGTGCGAGATCACGTGGATGCGCTTCCCCGCCCCCACCGCCTCGCGGATCTTCGCCACCGCCGCCGGGTGGTCGAACAGCGCGATGTCGTCCAGCGTGTAGCGGTGCCGCTGGAGGTTGAACGGGTGCCGGTTGCTCATCCGGTAGTCCAGGCACCACACGTCCCCGAAGCCCTGGTCGAGCATGTAGCTCACCAGGTTGTAGTGCTCCGGCATGACGAACATGTCGGTCGACGTCGTCAGGCCGTGGACGATCAGCACCACGTCGTCGCTGGGCGCGCGCTGGAAGCGCAGCATGCTCAGGCCCAGCTTGTCGGCCGTCGAGAAGTAGTGGGTGCTGACCTCGGCGTCCTGGACGCCCTTGAGGCTGTACAGCGTGACGCGACGTTCCATCGAGATTCCTCCGACGACTGCGAGACCGCCGCGCTCGGCGGGCGCCTGCAAGGTGAGCGGACCGGCGCACGATGCGCCGGCCGCCCGGCGACGCGCCGTGACCTGCGTCCCCATCCGCCCGCCGGCGGGACGCAACGGCCCCCTAAGGTGCAACCCCCTGCCGCACCCGGCAAGCAGGAATGTCCGGATCGACGCTGCGCTCGCGCCACAGGTGATGCGCGTCATTGACGCCCCCATCCGGACATCCGACATTGGGGTCGCCTCTCCCCACTCCCTCCGACGAGCCTCCGTGCAGCAGTCGACGACCCGCAGCCCCGCGCGCGGCATCACCTTCCGCGAGACGATGTCCGGCCCCTTCGCTCTCGGCGAAGCGGACCCGGCGTCGGGCGCGCGCCGCGGGCGCGAGCAGGGGACGTCGCTCGCGCTGCACGCCACCGTCACCATTCCGGACATCGCCTCGTTCGTCGCCGACCCGGCGCATAACGGCGAGATCGAAGGACTGGTGGACTTCGCCCCGCTGGGCTCCGGCATGCGCGCGCGCGGGGGCCGGCTCCAGCTCTTCGCGCCCGACGGTGCGCCGGCGCGCAAGCTCATGGTGTACGAGGTGGGCTTCGAGCACGCCGGTCGGCCGTACTACCTGGCGGGGCGGAAGGAGGTGCGGGGCGGCTCACCGCTCGCGATCTGGCCCCACACGACGACGCTCTACACGCGGCTGCACGAGGGCGGCAGCTCGGCCGGACGCGTCGTGGGCGCCGGCGTGCTGCGGCTCTCGGTGCCGGCCTTCGCCGCCCAGCTTGGCACCATGCGTCCCGCCGGCCAGGGCTCGGCGGCAGGCGGCCTCGGCGCCCTCCTCGCGTTCGGCCGGTTCTTCGCGGGCGAGGTGCTGGACAGCTACGGACGTCCCGGTCGTTGGAGGGTGTAGTGAGCAGCTCGCTTCGCCTGTCGTACGCCCGCCGGTCGGTCTTCGGCGCCGGCTTGAAGTATGACGTGATCGTGATCGGCAGTGGCTTCGGCGGCGCGGTGACGGCCTGCCGCCTGGCCGAGCGCGGCATGCGCGTCCTCGTGCTGGAGCGCGGGCGCCGTTGGGCCCCCGAGGAGTACCCGCGCCACCCGGGCGACGCCTGGTTCTGGAGTCAGCGCCGCCCGCAGCGCGCGAACGGCTGGATCGACTTCCGGATCTGGGACTCGATGTCCGTCGCGCAGGGCGCCGGCGTGGGCGGCGGCTCGCTGATCTACGCCAACATCGTCGTCGACGCGCGCCCCGAGGTGTTCGAGAAGGGCTGGCCGGCCGAGATCACGCACGGCGAGCTGCGGCAGTACTACGACCGCGTCGCGCGGATGATGAACGTGCAGCAGGTGCCCGAGAACCAGCGCCCGCACCGCTTCCGGCTGATGCAGGAGGCGGCCGAGAAGGCGGGGCACAAGGCACGATTCCGCCCGCTCCCACTGGGCGTCACCTTCGACCCCGAGTGGAGCTACGACCGCCCGGACGCCTTCGGCGAGCATCAGTCGAAGAAGTGGGTCAACGACCAGGGCGTCGAGCAGGGCACCTGCGTCCACTGCGGCCACTGCGACCTCGGCTGCCGCGTCCGCGCCAAGAACACACTCGACGTCAACTACATCCCGTGGGCCGAGCGGCACGGCGCGGAAGTGCGACCGCTGCACCAGGTCGAGCGCATCACGCCGCGCGCCTACGGCAAGGGCTTCCGGGTCGACTTCCGCCGGTACGACGGCGGGCGCCCGCACGTGGCGTACGAGGAAGCGGACCGGGTGATCGTCGCCGCCGGGTCGTTAGGCTCGACCGAGCTGCTGCTGCGCTGCCGCGACCAGTACCAGACGATGCCGCGCCTGAGCCCCGCGCTCGGCTACAACTGGAGCTCGAACGGCGACTTCCTCACGCCGGCGGTCTACACGGACCGCGAGGTCGAGCCGTCGCAGGGCCCGACGATCACCTGCGCGATCGACTTCCTGGACGGCACGCACGGCGACCAGCGCTTCTTCATCGAGGACGGCGGCTTCCCGGACCTGCTCGGCATGGCGATGGAGTCCGAGAAGCGCGGCGGAAAGCGCGACCGCCGCTTCGACCTGATGATCGCGGCGATGAAGCAGGTCGTCCGCGTCAGCAACGACCCCTGCCACAAGATCATGCCCTGGTTCGCGCAGGGCGTGGACGCCGGCGACGGCCGCCTCTACCTGGGCCGGCCGCGCTTCGCCCCCTGGCGCCGCGAGCTGATGCTCGACTGGCGCATCGGCCGCTCGCAGGGGGTGATCGACGCCATTGTCGCGATGCACACGCAGCTCTCCGAGGTCACCGGCGGCACCGCGCGCATCCCGCCCTCCTGGTCGCTGCTCAAGAGCCTGGTGACCCCGCACCCGCTCGGCGGCTGCAACATGGCGGACACCCCGGACCGCGGCGTCGTCGACCACCGCGGCCAGGTCTTCAACTACCCCGGCCTCTACGTCGCCGACGGCGCCATCGTCCCGCGCGCGATCGGCATCAACCCGTCGAAGACCATCGCCGCCCTCGCGGAGCGGACGGCGGAGATGATGGTGTAGGGTCCGCTCAGCGACCCCGAGTCCGCTCGATCAAATTCGCCCAGGAGAGGCGCGTCGTCTCTGCCTCCTCCATGGTGGGCACCCGCTTCAGCTCCACGCGGCCGTCGATGATCTCGCAGTAGTAGGGGTGGTGCTGCCAGGCGCCGGTGTTGATGTAGGTGGCGCCGTTCGGGAGCACGACCTGGCCGAGCTTGTGGGTGTGGCCGAAGAGCACGTAGTCGAAGCCGCGCTCGGAGACCTCCTCCGCCGCGACGCGGAAGTACGCCGCCTCGCCGGGGATCGTCTCCGGCTCGGGCTCCCGCTTCCCCCAGCTCTTCCGCCACTGCCCGAGCATCGTGATCCCGGTGTTCAGGAACTCGAAGCTCGTGTAGACCCTGGGGTGGATGTTGAGCGCGAACGCGCCGAGCCAGGTGAAGAGCGAGTAGATGCGCGGGTAGGCGACGAACAGCTCGTCGTAGACGTGGCCGTGCTCGATCCGGATGCGTGTGGCGCCGGACATCACGTTCAGGAACGGCACCACCCGCACCACCAGCCAGTCGTCCAGGAAGTGCTCGAGGACGATGTCGTGGTTGCCGACCACGTAGTAGATCCGGAGGCCGGAGCGGGCGAACTTGCCGAAGTAGTTGGCCGACTCGGACAGGTCGTGCGTCAGACGCGAGATCGACGTCTGCGCGATGTCCACGCCGTCGCCGTTGATGCAGACGCTGAAGTCGTTCGCGAGCGCGTAGCGGAGGAACTCGAGGAACGGTCGCCGGGAGCGGAAGAGCGGGTTGCCGAGGTGGACGTCCGAGACGACGAGGAGGCGGCTCTCCTCGATCGTGGTGATCAACCGGCCACCTGCCGGGTGGAGCGCGGGGGCTGCGCGACGACGCCGCCCGCCTGGGTCTGCCGCGCCATCGGGCTGCTGAACTCGGTCGACGCCTGGAGGACCGCCATCTCGACGCGCACGTTGTCGCGCGGCGCCTCGGCGTGCATGAGCTGCGCGACGCGGTCGTTGAGGTCGCGGATCCGGTGGCTCATGTGCTGGAGCATCTCGAACGCGAACGTCGGGTCGCGTCGGATCTTGAGCAGCAGCCCGCCCGGCTTGATCACGAGCAGCTTCGCGTGCCCGTCGGCGCGCACGGTCGCGTTGCGCGGCTGCGACTCGAGCAGCGACATCTCACCGAAGAAGCTCCCGCGCGTCAGCCGCGCCAGCTCCACCTCGCGCCCCTCGATGCGCTTCGTGACGACGACGCTGCCGTGCTGGATCACGTACATCTCGCGACTCTCTTCCCCCTCGCGAACGATCACCTCGCCGTCGCCGAACTCCTCGACCTGATCGCCGCGCCCGGTCGCCAGTGTCTTCAGCATGAATACGCTCCGCTCCCGCAAAGAGAGGGTAAGGTTCGCCGCCGGCCGAGGGGTGTCAAGATAAGCTAACCCCTTCTCGCCACCGTGTCGTCGGTCACTCCACCGTGACCGTGACCACCGCCGAGTCGCCGCGCGCGGTGCGGGCCCGGACGGTGTGGCGCCCCGGGGAGAGCGGCAGCCGCGGCGCCGCGACGCGCGCGCCGTCCACCGCCCACTCCACGCGAGCGCCGGCCGGCGCGCCGACCGCGCGCAGCGGGACCGTCGCGTACTCGGCCGGGACGCCGGGCGGCGCCGAGTAGCGGTCGCCGTCCAGCGGCGAAACGATCCGGAAGCCGGACTCGGCGGGCCGCGGGACCGGGGCGGAGCGGCGGGCGACCTGTCGACCCCTCGGCGCGGCGCCGGCCGCCGCCAACGCGGCGCCGCCCCACTCGGCGTACTCCGCCGGAAGCGTTAGGCTCCCGTCGGCCGCGTGCCAGTCGCACTCGTGCGGCGGCGCGGCGCCGGGCGGCAGCCACTCGGTCGCCCGCGGGCAGCGCGGACCGGCGCGCATCCCGGAGACGCGGCAGATCTCGAGCGCGCGCGCGCCCACCTGTCGGGGGCTGGGCAGCACGCCCGGCGCCCGCCGCGCCGCGGCGAGCATCACGACGCGGTGCAGCAGCGGGCCGGCGCCGGTCACGCCGCTCACGCCGTCCATCGGCTCGCCGCTGAAGTTGCCCGCCCACACGGCGACGGTGAAGCCGGCGGTCACGCCGACGGCCCAGTTGTCGGTGAAGTGGCGGCTGGTGCCCGTCTTCACCGCGACCTGGAACGGGAACTCGAACGGCGTCTCGACGCCGAAGCCGGGGATGCGCGCCGCCGGGTCGCCGAGCACGTCCAGCACGAGCGCGGCCGCCGCCGGGGACACGACCCGGCGCGCCGGCGCCTCGCGCTCGCCGTCGGCCGCCGGGCGCCAGCGGTACGGCCGCCACGCGCCGCCGTTGGCGAGCGCGCGATAGGCGTTCGCCAGCTCCAGCAGCGTCACGTCGCCGTTGCCCAGCGCGAGCCCGAGCCCGTAGTGGTCGGCCGAGCGGTCGAGCGAGGTGAAGCCCGCGCGCTGGAGCGTGTTGAGCAGCGCGCCCGCGCCCACGTGGTCCACCAGCTCCACCGCCGGCACGTTGTACGAGCTGGCCAGCGCCTCGCGGGCGCGCACGGGGCCGTGGAAGCGGCGGTCGTAGTTGCGCGGGCGGTACGCGATGCCGCGCGTGGTCACGTAGCTGCGCGCCACGTCCGGGAGTACCGACGCCGGCGTGAACCCGCGGTCGAACGCCAGCGCGTACAGGAACGGCTTGAGCGCGGAGCCGGGCTGGCGCGGCGAGACCACCATGTCGGTCTGGCCTGAGGCCGTGTCCGACCAGAAGTCCGGCGAGCCGACCCACGCCAGCACCTCGCCGGTGGCGTTGTCGAGCACGACGGCCGCCGCGTGGCGCACGCCCCGGTCGCCCAGCTCCTGCACCGTGAGCCGCACCTCGGATTCGGCCCCTTCCTGAAGCT
>DATFPD010000446.1:0-7947 GCA_035265005.1 Gemmatimonadaceae bacterium
CCCTGCTTGCAACCTCACGCAACACGCAGCACGCACCACTCTACAGCATCTGCCCCCACCCCACCACGAACCGCCACGGCGCCGGGTGGTCGACCGGGCGGGCGACGCCGAGGCCTAACGCGGCGCCGAAGAAGCGGACCATCACGTCCACCGAGGTGCGGACCCCATTCGTGGGGCGGGAGACGGGCTCGCCGGTCTCGGGGTTGGTGCCGAGGAGGGAGAGGGCGCGGCGGGCGCTCTCGCGGTCGCCGACCGACGCCCAGCCGCTCTGCACGCCGAACGACAGCGCCGGCGCCGGGGCGGGCAGCGTGTAGCGGCCGAGGCGGAGCGGGGCGCGGAAGTACGGGAGCCCGTACATCGTCAGCGCGCGCGCCACCGCGGCGCGGTCGCCGGCGAACTCCTTGTAGCCGTAGCCGGGCAGCCGCTGCGCCTCGCCGAGCTCGAACAGCTGCTGCGGCGGCGGCGGCCCGCCCCCCGCGCCGAACACCGCGCCGGCGTCGGCGCGCGCCGCGTAGATGAGCGGCCCCCACTCCCGCCTGACGAGGGCCCGCCCCTCTACCCGCTGCCAGCCCAGCGGCCGCGCGCCGAAGCCGTCGGCGCGCTCGTACGTCACCAGCGCGCCGACGCCGGGACGCATGAAGTCGATGTTCACCGCCGGGTGCAGCTCGGCCGACAGCGCGGTGCGCCAGTAGTCGCCCTCGGCCACCCCGCGGTTCTCGCGGAAGCCGCTGTCCACCTTCGTCAGCCCGCGCATCAGCTGCCGCGCCGCGTACCGGTCGGAGCCGACGCCGGCTTCCAGGCGCAGCGCCGCCCCGCCGCCGGCGTCGTTGCCGCCCCCGCCGAAGCCGCCCGCCACGCGCTCGCCGAACGTGCGGCCGAGGACGAGCGCGGCGGCGCGGCGGTCCACGTAGTCGTACGCGTCCACGCCGAGCAGCGCGCCGAGCGAGGAGCCCGAGTCGAAGGGGAGGCGGAAGTCGTTCGTGATGTCGAGCGTGCGGCCGGCGCGGAGGCCGGCGAGCCACCCGCCGCGCGCGCGCTCGAGCGCCACCCGGCCGCGCGCGGTGCGCTCGCTCCACGCCCACCCCGCGCTCGCCGCCAGCGACACGCCGGGGGCGGCGTCGCGGAAGCGGAGTGTGGCCCCGTAGCCGGTGTAGAGCCCCTCGACGCGGTTGAAGTGCAGGAAGTCCCCGAACCGCTGCACGCGCACGTCCAGCCTCGGCGGGCCGGTGCGGCGCCACACGTCGGGCGCGATGTCGTCGAAGTCCTCCGACGTCGCCGACGACACCTCGACCCCGATCGGCGCCTGCCAGTCGGCGAAGCGCGCGAGGGTGTCCGACGGCGCCCACACCAGCCGGTGCACGTGGTTGACGATCGTGTCCTCGGCCGGCGGCGGGGCGAGCGTGTCGGCGCCCCCGCGGCCCTCGCCGCCCCCGGTCGCGGCGAAGGTGGCGCCCTCGTCAGGCGCGGCCGCCGCGGTGTCGTTCACCTGGTAGTCGCGGAAGCGCGACACCACGCGGAGCACCGCCCGGGACTCCCCCAGCGCGGCCGCCGACACCTGCGCCTCGATCCGCTGGTAGGCGGGGAGCCAGTAGCGCTCCTCGATCTCGGCGTTCTCCAGCTCCACGTAGGCCACCGCGCGCACCCCGGCGGTGAGCACCTTCGTCAGCACCCGGGTCCCCAGCCCGGGGCGCCGCGGGGGGCGGCCGCCGCGCACCTCCACGAAGTAGCCGCGCATGCGCACCAGGTGGCCGCGCGACGCGTCCACGTCCAGCTCGCCGCGGAACAGCACCACCGACCACGTGCTGTCGGTGCGGCCGCCGGGCGGCAGCTCCGGCAGCTCGATCGAGTCCAGCGGCTCGACCATCACGCGGACGAGCGGGATCGCGCGGCCGCGCAGGCGCATCACCGCGATCGTGTCCCCGCCCGCGAAGCGGTAGTACTGGTCGCGGTCCTGCGCGAACGGGTGCACCGCCACCGACGGCCCCTGCTCGCTGCGCCGCTTGGCGATGCGCTCGCGCTCCTTCGCCCCGAGCTTCGTCGTGTCGCGCCGGCCGAAGAGCAGGTTCAGGCGGTTGCCGTAGAGGAGCGGCACCGTCCACGCCTGCCGGAAGTTGCTCAGCATCGAGATGTTCGGACCGACGGCCTGCGTGCGGTACCCGATCACCCGCTGCTCGTAGCTCCCGGGGCGCCGCCACCGCACCTCGTTCTCCACCTGCTCCACCTGCGCCACCGCCTCGCCCCCCTCGGGGCGGCGCAGCACCGCGCCCATCTCGGTCCGCATCCGCGCGCGGTACGACTGGAGCCCGCTCGGCACGGCGCGGTTCCGCTCGACCGCGCGGGCGACGACGGCGCGCAGCGATGGCGTGGCGTAGCGCGGGGGCGAGGAGTCGGCCGCCGGGGCTGGCGCGGTGCCCGCGAGCTGGAGAAGTCCGACGACGAGGAGGGGCGGGAGCATTGGGGGCTGCTCGGACGGCGAGGAGGGAGGCGACGCGCTGTGAACGGTCGAGAGGGCATTGCCCGTTCCGCGCTGTCCCCCTACGCGGCGCGGGCGGGGCCCGGTTTCGCGTCCTCCCACTCAGACACGTCACTGCCCAAACCGTGAGACAGCGCCACCTGTCCCAGGCACATGTGGCTCATCCCGCGGCGCTTGCCTCCGCAGGCCGTCGGACTTCATGAGAATGAACCACAGAGGACACAGAGGGCACAGAGGGAGCGCTTCTAACAAGAGCAGAGCCTGCCCTGGGTAGTGGCGCTCCCTCTGTGTCCTCTGTGTCCTCTGTGGTTCAATCGCTTTTCCCTAACCCGCGAGGATGCCGTGTCACGGACTGAGAGGCACACCCGTCGCCCGCTCGAGGAGATGCGACAGGACGTTCGCTACGCGCTGCGGACGCTCGCGAAGCGGCCCGCGTTCACCGCCGTCGCCGTGCTCACGCTGGCGGTGGGGATCGGGGCGACGACGGCGATCTACAGCGTGGTGGACGCGGCGCTGCTGCGGCCGCTGCCGTTCCGCGACGCCGACCGGCTCATGACGGCCTACCTGCGGATGCCGGTGCAGGACGGGCCGCGGGTGGTCGACATGGTGTGGTCGTACCCGAAGTTCCGCGCCTTCGCGGAGGCGCAGTCGGCGTTCGACGCGGTGGCGCTCCACCGGCCCGAGGCGTTCACCGTCAGCGGCACCGACGGCGCCGAGCGGATCTCCGGCGAGCTGGTGGACGCGTCGTACCTTCCGACGCTCGGCGTGAGCGCGGCACGCGGGCGCGTCTTTGCCGCCGAGGAGGACCGGCCGGGGGGCGCGCTGGTCGCCGTCATCGGCGACGGGCTCTGGCGCCGCCGCTTCGGCGCCGCGCCCGGCGCGGTTGGAAGCCGGATGGAGGTCAACGGCAAGCCGTTCACGATCGTCGGGGTCCTGCCGCCGGGCTTCTCGGGAATGCGCGGCGGCGCGGAGCTCTGGCTCCTCATCCCCAGCATCCGCGGCGCGGGGACGCTCGGCGGCCCCACCGTCCACCAGTTCGAGCTCCTGGCGCGGCGCCGCGCCGGCGTCACCGCCGGCCAGGCGAAGCGGGCAGTCGCCGACGCGGGGCGCGCGGTGGACCGCACCTATCCTGACGACGACGGCGGCAGCTGGGGCGCGGCCGCCTACACGCTCGACGAGGTGCGCGTCGAGCCGGCGCTCAGGCGCTCGGTCGTCGTGCTGGCGGGGGCGGTGGGACTCGTGCTGCTCATCGCCTGCGCGAACGTGGCGAACCTCCTGCTCGCGCGCGGGGCGGCGCGGCGGCGCGAGGTGGCGGTGCGGCTGGCGATCGGCGCCTCGGCCGCGCGCATCGCTCGACAGCTGCTCACGGAAAGCGCGGTGCTGGCGCTGCTCGGCGCCGCGGCCGGGCTCGCGGTGGCGCTGGCCGCCGTGCGGGTGATGGGCGCCGTCGTCCCCGGGCTGGCGGCGAGCTTCGCCGCGTTCGGCCCCGGCGCCGGCGAGACGGCGGGGCTCACGAACGTGGCGCTCTCGGCGCTGCGGCTGGACGGCTCGGCGGTGCTGTTCGCGGTCGGGGTGACGCTCGCCACCGGGCTGCTGTTCGGGCTCGCGCCCGCGCTCGCCGCCGCCGGGGTGCCCCTCGCGGCGTCCATCCGCCAGGGGGCGGCCGGCGCGCCGCCGAGCGGGCCGGCGTTCGCGGGGCTCCGTCGCCTGACCGGGCGCGGACTGCTCGTGTCGGCCGAGGTGGCGCTGGCGATCGTGCTCCTGGTCGCCGCCGGGCTCACGATCCGGAGCCTGACGCGGCTGCTGGAGGCGCAGGTGGGCTACGACCCGGAGCGGCTGCTCACGGCGCGCGTCACGCTCTCGGCGGCCCGCTACTCGAACGACTCGGCGGGCGCGCTGTGGGAGGCGCTGGTGGAGCGGGCCGCGGCGCTGCCCGGCGTGACCGGCGCCGGCGTCGGGACCTGCACGCCGGTGGGGGACAACTGCGAGGGGACGAGCATCCGCCTCCTCGGACGGCCGGGTTCGTTTCACGTCGGCTACTTCGTCGTCTCGCCGGACTACTTCCGCGCCCTGCGCATCCCGCTCCTGCGCGGGCGCGCGTTCACGGCGCGGGACCGCCCCGGCGCGCCGCCAGTCATGATCGTGAACCAGGCGGCGGCGCGGACGATCTGGGCCGGGGACGATCCGCTCCGCGTCCCGGTGGCCGGCGACGGCGAGACGATCGCGGTGGTGGGGGTGGTGGGGGACGTGCGCTACGAGGACATCGAGTCCCCGGCGCGCCCGGCGATCTACGTCCCCTACCCGCAGAGCCCGCGCGCCCGCGGCACGCTCGTCCTGCGCACCGCCGCGGCCGACCCGGCGGCGCTGGCCGGCGCGCTCCGCCGCGAGCTGCGCGCGCTCGACCCCGGTCACGCGGTGTACGACCTGAAGACGATGCGCGAGCGCCTGCACGACGCCACCGCCCGGAGCCGCTTCAGCACGACGCTGCTCGGCGCCTTCGCCGCGGTGGCGCTGCTGCTGGCGGCGGTGGGGATCTACGGCGTGATGTCGCTCGCCGTCGCCCAGCGGACGCGCGAGATCGGCATCCGGATGGCGTTAGGCGCGGCCCGCGGCCGGGTGCTGTCGATGGTCCTGGCGCAGGCCATGGCGCTGGCCGGCGCCGGCGTGGCGGCGGGCTTCGCCGGCGCGGTGCTGGCCACCCGCGCCCTCGGCGCCATCCTCTACGGCGTCACCCCGCTCGACCCGCTCACCTACGCGGCGAGCGGCGTGCTGCTGGCGCTGGCCGCCGCCGCCGCCGCGCTGGTCCCGGCGGTGCGGGCGACGCGCGTGAATCCGCTGGAGGCGCTCCGCGTCGAAGGCTGATCTCGTGGAGAGCGGACGCGGATGAACACGGATAGGAGCACGGATGCACACGGATACACCCCGTCGGGCAGTATCCGTGTTCATCCGCGTCCTGCTTTTCTCTCCGACCGAGCGAGATGCGCACCCACGACGGCCGCCAGCATCACGACCCCCGCCACATCGGCCACCGGGCTCGCGTAGCAGAGCAGCAGCCCCGCCGCGCCGGCGCCTAACCGCTCGGGCAGCGACACCGGCCCGCGGAGCCAGCCGCCGAAGCCCATCGCCAGCGCGGCCACGCCGAGCGCCGCCGTCGCCGAGCTGCGCAGGACGTCGCCGAGCGGCGCCTGGAGCAGGACGCCCATCCCCTCGGGGCTCAGCGTGAAGACGAACGGGACGAGGAACGCCGGGAGGGTGTACTTCCAGGTCAGCATCATCGTGCGCAGCGCGTTGCCGCCGGTGATGGCCGCGGCGGCGTAGGGCGACAGCGCGGTGGGCGGGCTCACCTCGGAGAGGACGGCGTAGTAGAAGATGAACATGTGCGCCGCCGCCGCCGGCACGCCCACCTGCGTCAGCGCGGGCGCCACCATCACCGCGGCGATGATGTAGGACGCCGTCACCGGCACCGCGAGGCCGAGCACCCACACCGCGAGCGCGGCGAAGACGACCGTCAGCACGCGGCTGCCGCCCGCGAGCGACACCACGATGCCGGCCAGCTTGAGCCCGAGCCCGGTGAGCGTCACCACGCCGACGATGATCCCCGCCGCCGCGGTCGTCGCCGCCACCGGGACCACCGCCCGGCCGCCGGCGGCGAGTGCGCCCGCCAGGCGGCGCGGCGTCAGCGCCGTCTCCCGCCGCGCGAAGCTGAGCGCCCACGCCAGCGCGGTCGCCCAGAGCACGGCGCGGAACGCCGAGGCGCCGGCGGCCATCATCGCCACCACCACGAGCGGCGACAGGAAGTGGTAGCCGCCGCGCCGGGTGATCTCGCCGAGCGGGCGGCGCACCGGCACCGGGCGCGTCCCCAGCCGCCGAGAGTCGGCCTCGATCATCAGGAACGCCGACAGGTAGTAGAGCAGCGTCGGCACGGCGGCCATCACCAGCACCCGGAGGTACGGGATGCGCAGGAACTCGGCGATCAGGAACGCCGCGGCGCCGAGCGTGGGGGGCGACATGATGGCGCCGATCCCGGCCGCCGAGAGGATGGCGCCCGCCGCCTCGGCCGGGTAGCCGGCGCGGCGGAGCAGCGGCCACGCCACCGAGCCTAACGTGACGGTCGTCCCGACGCCGCTCCCCGACACGGTGCCGAGGAGGAAGCCGGCGGCGGTGACCGCGCGCCCCGGCGCGGCCGCCGAGCGCTCCGACCGCCCGAGCGCCGCCAGCGCCCAGTCGATGTAGAACTGGCCGGCGCCCGAGTGCTCCAGCACCGCGCCGTAGACCGAGAACAGCGCGATGTAGGTGGCCGCCACGTCGAGCGGGACGCCGAACAGCCCCTCCAGCGTCATGTAGAGCTGCCCGACGAGCCGGTCGGGGTAGTAGCCGCGGTGCGCCACGACGCCGAGCCCCACCAGGTCGAGCAGCGGGCCGAGGTAGGCGTAGAGCAGGAAGAGCAGCGCCGTCGCCGGCAGCATCCACCCCACCGTGCGGCGGGTAGCCTCGAGCACCAGCAGGATCGCGGCGGTGCCCAGCACGAGGTCGACCGCCGTGGGGACGGCGACGCGGTAGGGGAACGCGGCGCGGTCCGCCAGCGGCCAGCCGAGCGCGGCGACCGCGAGCGCGGCCAGCGCCCAGTCGAGGCGCGACGGGGCGGCCGGCGACGCGGCGGCGGGCGTCGTCGTCGACCCGCGGCGCCGGGCGGGGTAGAGCAGGAAGGCGAGCGCCAGCGCGACCAGCAGGAAGCTCGCCCGGTAGGTCATCGGCTCGACGACCGCCACCACCCAGGCCAGCGCGTAGCAGGCCAGACCTAACGAGCCGAGCCGGGCCAGCCGCCCGGCCGCGCCCGCGAGCGGGCGCGCCGCCGCCTCGGGCTCGAAGTCCTCCAGCGTGGCGGGCGGCGGCGTCGGCGGCGGGGCCGCGCGCGGCTCCGCCGGCGTCAGCCCGGCCACGCCCCGCGCTCGCGGTAGTAGCGCACCGCCCCCGGGTGGTACGGCGCGGGCGAGCGCTCGACCGCCGAGGCGAGCGTCAGCTCGCGGGCGATCTCGTGCACCGCGATCAGCTCGTCGCGATGCTCGAACAGGGCGCGGGTGATCTCGTAGGCGAGCTCGGCGTCCATCCGCGCGTCGGCCACGAGCACGGTCGCGACCCCGACCGTGGGCACGTCCGCGTCGAGTCCGGGGTAGGCCGCGCGCGGGATCGCGAGCTCGAAGTAGAGCGAGGCGCCGTAGCTCCGCTGGAGCGCCGGCAGCGCCTCGACGCTCGGCAGGAGGCGCAGCCGCTCGCCGGGCGTGTTGGCGAGGTCGAGGATGGCGCCGTTCGGGTAGCCGCTGCTCCAGAACAGCGCGTCGACCTTGCCGTCCTTGAGCGCCTCGGCCGCCGCGCCGACGCCGAGCCCCTGGTGGACGATGTCGCGGTCCGGGTCCATCCCCACGGCGCGCAGGATGCGCGCGACCATCTCCTGGGTGCCGCTCCCCGGCGTGCCG
>DATFPD010000447.1:0-15741 GCA_035265005.1 Gemmatimonadaceae bacterium
CACGCGGACGCCTTCCTCGTCCGCGCCGGCTCGGGCGTGGCGACGCTCGGGCTCCCGGACTCGCCGGGCGTGCCGGCGGCGGTGGCGGCGCTCACCCTCACGGCGCCGTTCAACGACCTGGGCGCCGCCGGCGATCTCGTCAGGCAGCACGCGCGCGACCTCGCCGCGATCATCGTCGAGCCGATCGTCGGCAACTCGGGGTTCATCCCGCCCGTGCCGGGCTACCTGGCCGGGCTGCGCGCGCTGGCCGACGAGTGCGGCGCGCTGCTGATCTTCGACGAGGTCATGACCGGCTTTCGCGTCGCCCCGGGCGGCGCCCGCGAGCTCTTCGGCGTCACGCCCGACCTGACGACGCTGGGGAAGGTGATCGGCGGCGGGCTCCCGGTCGCGGCGTACGGCGGCCGGCGCGAGGTGATGTCGCGCGTGGCGCCGGCGGGTCCCGTCTATCAGGCCGGCACGCTATCCGGCAACCCGCTCGCCATGGCCGCCGGCTGGGCGACGCTCACCGCGCTCACGCCGGCGCTGCACGAGCGCGTGTCCGCCCGCACCGCGCGCCTGGTGCGCGGGCTGGAGGCCATCGCCGAACGCCGCGGCGTGCCGTTCACCGCCGGGTCGGCCGGCTCGATGTGGGGCTTCTTCTTCCGCGACGGGCCGGTGCGCTCGTTCGCCGAGGCGAAGGCGTCCGACGTCGAGCTGTTCAAGCGCTTCTTCCACGCCGCGCTGCGGCGCGGCGTGTACCTCGCGCCCTCGCCGTTCGAGGCCGCGTTCATGTCCGCCGCCCACGGCGATGCCGAGGTGGACCTCGCGCTCGAGCGCCTGGACTCCGCGCTGGCCGAAGCTGTCGCCGTCACTCGCTAGGCACGCGCTGGCGGCGGCGGCGCTGGTCGCATCGGCGGCGGCCGCGGCCTCCTGCTCCTCCCGGCGCGGCGACCGCAGCGTGTACGCCGCGCCCGTGGCCGAGGCGCCGCGCGCGCCGCAGCGGCGCGACGCATTCGTGCTCCGGGTGGCGCTCGCCACGGCGGCCAGGAGCGGCGTCGTCTCGGGCACCTCGCGGTGGCGGGTCTACGACCGCGACGGCCGCGACGTCCAGCTCCGCGGCACGCCCGACGAGCCGCTCACCATCGAGCGCTCGGGGAGCGGCGTGCGCGCCGTCAACCGCGGCGGCTTCCCGACGACGCTGCGCAACGGCCCCTGGACGGTGCGCGCGGCGGAGCGCGGCGCGATGCTGCGCTGGAACGCGCACCGCTACCGGGGCGAGCTGGTGATCTCCGCCGGCGACAGCGGGCTCACCGTGGTCAACCGCCTGGGCGTCGAGGACTACCTGCGCGGCGTCGTTCCGCTCGAGATCGGCGACCGCCCGCTCGCCGAGCTGGCGGCCTCGCAGGCGCAGGCGGTGGCCGCGCGCAGCTACGCGTACATCCATTCGCGCGGCCGCGAGTCGGCGGCGTACGACCTGGTCGCCGACGTGAGCCATCAGGTCTACGGCGGCGCGGACGCCGAGCGGCCCGGGTCGGACTCCGCCGTCGCGTCCACCGCCGGCCGCGTGCTGCTCTACGCCGGGCGCGTGGTGGACGCGCCCTACCACGCGGTCTGCGGCGGCAGCACGGCCGAAGCCACCGAGGTGTGGCGGACCACCGGCCAGCCGTACCTGCGCGCGGTGAGCGACCGCATCCCGGGCTCGCCGTCGCGCTACTACTGCGACCCCTCGCCGCGCTTCAGCTGGTCGCGCAGCTACACCGGCCCGTCGCTGGCGGCGGTGCTCGACCGCTACCTCCGCGCCTACGCGCCGGTGCCGTCCGGCGGCGTGGGCTCGGCGCGCTCGGTCGTGGTCAGCGGCCTCTCGCCGAGCGGCCGCGTCGCCACGCTCGACATCGCCACCGACGCCGGGCGGTACACGCTCCGCGGGAACGACATCCGATTCGTGCTGCGCTCGCCGGGTGGCGAGATTCTGAGCAGCACGTATTTTTCCGTCGAGACGAGCGTCGGTCGCGACGGGCGCCTCGTGCAGCTCACGCTTCGTGGAGCCGGCTACGGTCATGGGATCGGCATGTGCCAGTGGGGCGCGATCGGGCGCGCGCGCGCGGGGCAGGACTACCTCGGCATCCTGCAGACCTACTACCCCGGCACGCGCGTCGGGCCGATGCCGGTCGAGCGTTAGGGTGGCGCGCGTCGTGCGCCGCGCGGCGGTCGTGCTCGTCGCGCTCTGCGCCCGGCCCTCGGGCGCGCAGGAGGCGGGCGGCTCGCTGTTCGAGCGGCTCAACCTCGACCGTCTCAAGCTGACCGCGCTCGGCGTCTCCGCCGGCCGCGTCACGCCGTCGCAGGTCGTGGCGACGCAGGCGTACTCGATCCACGCCGACTACGGCGAGATCGTGCCGGACTGGCGGATGTACTTCACCGCGACCTACTGGGGCTCGCACTTCAGCGACAAGACGATGCGCACCTTTCGCGACTCGCTGCGCAAGGTCATCAACGACCCGAGCGGCGACGACACGCTGGACGTGGGCCGCATCACGATGTCCGACATCGCCCTGACGGCGGAGGGGCGCTTCTTCCCGTCCCGCCTCAGGGTCGGGCCGGTGCGGCCGTACCTGGGCCTCGGCATCGGCGCGCACGTGCTGAACGCGGAAGGCAAGGCGATCAGCGGCACCTTCGCCGAGCGCGCGCTGGACAACATCACGGCGGGCGTCGCCGGCCTGGGCGGCGTGGACGTGGTGCTCTTCCGGCGGGTCGGCCTCGGCGTGCAGGGGCGCTTCGACCTGCTGAGCGGCTCGCGCTTCGCGTCGCTGCGCGGCGTCGGCACCTACTACCTGGACCGGCTGCCCAAGCCGCGGAGGGCGCGATGAAGCCCGCCGTCCGGATCGGCGTCATCGGCGCCGGCGCCATCGCGCAGCTCGCGCACCTCCCGGTGCTCGCCAAGATCCGCGGCGCCGAGCTGGTGGGGATCTGCGACAACGACGGCGCCAAGGCGCGCGCGATCGCCGACCGCTTCGGTGTGCGCGACGTGTTCACCGACATCGAGGACCTGCTGGAGTTCGACGACCTCGACGCCGTGGTCGTGAGCACGCCGAACCACCTCCACGAGCCGCACGTGCTCGCCGCGCTGAAGGAGGGGGTGAACGTGCTCTGCGAGCGGCCGCTCTCGCTCACCGCGCGCGGCGTCGAGCGCATCCTCGCCGCCGCGACGCGCGCCGAGCGGAAGGTCGCGGTCGCGAACAACCACCGCTTCCGCAGCGACGTGCAGGCACTCGACCGCTTCATCCGCGGCGGCGAGCTGGGGAAGATCGGCGGCGTGCGCTCGGGCTCGTTCCATCTCCGGCAGCGCGACGGCGGCTGGCGGCACAGCCGGCCGGAGGCGGGCGGCGGCGCGTTCCTCGAGCACGGCTTCCCACTCCTCGACCTGGCGCTCTGGCTCAACGACTTCCCGGAGCCGCAGCGCGTCTCGGCGCACATGGAGCGCGGCAAGGGCGCGAAGGCGGTCGAGGACGCGATGCTCGTGCACCTGGAGTGCGCGGGCGGCGTCACGATGACGTTCGACGTTTCGTGGGCGTACGTCGGGCAGGGGGAGCGCTGGTGGTTCGAGGTGCTGGCCACCCGCGGCAGCGCGCGGCTGGCGCCGCTTCGCGTGGTGAAGGAGCTCAACGGCCGCCCCACCGACGTCTCGCCCGCCGGCGCCGCCGCGCGCGAGAGCGCCTTCATCCAGTCCTACCGCGCCGAGCTCACGGACTTCGTGGCGCAGGTGCGCGGCGACACGCCGTACGAGGCGCCGGCCGACCAGCTCACCGTGCACCGGGTCGTCGAGGCGATCTACAAGTCGGCCGACGAGGGGCGCGAGATCAAGCTGTGAGCCTGACGTGAAGCTCCGCGCCCTCGGCGGCCTTCGCCCGTCGCGCGCCGAGGCGCTGGCGGCGTTCGGGTCGGCCGCGCTGTTCGCCCTCGCGTTCCCGCCGTTTCCGCTCGTCCTGCCGGCGTTCCTCTGCCTGGTCCCGTTCGCGGTCAGCATCGCGCGCTTCGCCGGCGCCGCGGACGGTCGCCCGGCGTGCGCGGCCCGGGTGGGGCTCTGGTTCGGGTTCCTGGGATACGGCTGCAACCTGTACTGGATCGCCATCGCGCTCTCGTTCTACACCAAGCTCGCGTTCCTCGGCTACATCGCGTCGCTGATCTGGCTGTCGCCGTACGTGGCCGCCACCGGCGCCGCGCTCTTCGCCGCGCGCCGCGCCACGCGGTGGCCGATGGCGGTGCTGCTGCCCGTCGTGTGGACCGCGTCCGAGGTCGTGCTCAACTACCTGCTCGACCTGGCGTTCCCCTGGCTGCCGCTGGGGCTGAGCATGGCGCACTTCCCGGTCGCCGCGCAGCTGGCCGAGCTCAGCGGCGTGCGCACGGTGAGCTTCTGGATCGCGGCCACGGCGGGGCTGATCGCCGACGCGTACCTGATGCGCGGCGACCGCGGCGCGGTGCTGCGGCGCGCGGCGGCGGTGTTCGGCCTGACGACGGTGGCGCTCGGCTTCGGCGCGTGGCGGATGCGGACGCTGCCGCTCGCGCGGCTGGCGAGCGTGTCGGTGGTGCAGCCCAACATCTCCCGCGAGGAGAAGTGGCAGGAGGAGAACGCCGACAGGATCCCCGGCATGCTGGCGGCGACCAGCCGCGACCTGCTGCGCCGCGACGACCAGCAGCTCCTCGTGTGGCCGGAGGTCGCGCTGCCGGGCTACATCGCGAACCACCCGGAATGGCGGGACACCGTGCGCGCGCTCGCGCAGCTCGAGCACACGCCGCTCCTGTTCGGCGTGCTCGACGTGGACTTCCGCGCGCAGGACGACTACGACTACTACAACGCGGCCATGCTGGCCGACCCGAGCGGCGAGATCACCCAGCGGCCGTACCGCAAGCAGTTCCTGGTGCCGATCACCGAGCGAGTGCCGTTCGTGAACCCGCGCTGGTTCGGGAAGCTCAGGTACTTCGGCGGCTTCGCGCGCGGCACCGGCTCGACGCCGTTCCAGGCGCCGTTCGGCCGGTTCGGCGTGCTGATCTGCTACGAGTCGATCTTCCCGCAGCTCTCCCGCCGCTTCCGCAAGCAGGGCGCGCAGATGCTGGTGAACATCACGAACGACTCGTGGTTCGGGAACACGACGGCGCCCTACCAGCACCACGCGCACCTGGTACTGCGCGCGATCGAGAACCGCCTCCCGGTGGTGCGCGGCGCCATCACCGGCATCTCCGGCTACATCGACCCGCTCGGCCGCACGCGCGCGTCGACGGGGCTCTTCGTGCCGGCCACCGGGACCTACGACGTCGAGACGTCGCCCGTCACGACGCTGTACGTGCGGGCGGGGGACTGGCTGGGAATGACGTGCCTCGCCGCCACGGCCGCGCTGGTGGTGGCGTACGTGCGGCGCCGGCGCTCCGGGCGCGGATGACGGGTTCCGAGCTGTCGGTCGGCATCGACGTCGGCGGGACGTTCACCGATCTCGCCGCCGTCGCCGCCGACGGCAGCGTGCACGCGCGGAAGGTGCTCAGCACCCCGGCCGACCAGAGCCAGGGCGTCGAGCGCGCACTGGCCGAGCTGGGCGCGCCGGGCGCAGACATCGCCCGCATCGCCCACGGGACGACCGTCGTCACCAACACGCTCCTCGAGCGCACCGGCGCGCGCGTCGTGCTCTGCGCCACCGCCGGCGCCACCGACCTCCTCGAGCTGCGGCGCCAGGAGCGCGCCTCGCTCTTCGACCTGAGCGCGCAACACCCGCCGCCCCTCGTCCCGCCGGAGCGCGTGGTCCCAGTGTCCGAGCGCATCGCGCCGGAGGGCGTGCTCCGCCCGCTGACGCCGGAAGCGGCCTGCGCCTGCGCGGAGGCCGTCGCCGCGGCCGAACCGGAGATCGTCGCCATCTCGCTGCTACATGCGTACGCCGTCCCCCTGCACGAGCGCGCGCTCGCCGGCGCCATCCGCGGGCGTCTGCCTGACGTGGACGTCGTCTGCTCGTCGGAGGTGCTCCCCGAGATCCGGGAGTACGAGCGCACCGCGACCGTCGCGGCAGAGGCGTACGCGAGGCCCGGCGTCGCGCGCTACCTCCGCGCGCTGGGCGAGCGCCTGTCGAGGGCCGGATATCCCGCGCCGGGCGTGCTCACGTCGAGCGGCGGCACGCTCCCGGCGGGCGAGGCGGCCGCCCGCGCCGCGGCGCTCGCGCTCTCCGGGCCCGCCGGCGGCGTGGTGGGCGCGGCGACCGTCGCCCGCGCCGCGGGGTTCGACCGCGCGCTGACGGTCGACATCGGCGGCACGAGCGCGGACGTCGGGCTGGTGCTCGACGGCGAGCCGCTGGTCGAGGCGGCGGGCGGCGCGGTGGCCGGCGTGCCGATCGCGCTGCCGCGCGTGCTGGTGGAGACCGTCTCCGCGGGCGGGGGAAGCATCGCCTGGGTGGACGACGCCGGAGCGCTCAGGGTGGGACCGCGCAGCGCCGGCGCCGTGCCGGGCCCCGCGGCGTTCGGGCGCGGCGGCACGCTGCCGACGGTCACCGACGCGCACATCGTGCTCGGCGCCATCCGCGCCGGCCGGCTCGCCGGCGGCGTGCGGATCGATGCCGACGCGGCGGCGCGGGCGATCGCCTCCGTGGCGTCCGCGCTCGGCGCGGCCCCCGATCGCGTGGCGCGGGCGGTCGTCGCGGCCGCCGACGCGGAGATGGCGCGCGCGCTCCGGCGCGTGAGCGTCGAGCGTGGCGTGGACCCGCGCAGCTGCGTGCTGGTCGCGTTCGGCGGCGGCGGGCCGCTCCACGCCTGCGCGCTGGCCGAGCGGGTGGGGATCACCCGCGTCCTGGTGCCGCCGCACGCCGGGGTGCTCTCCGCGCTCGGCCTCGCGCTCGCCGCCGAGCGACGCGAGACGATCGCCAGCGTCACCCGCCTCGCGAGCGACATGGACGCCGACCGCGTCGGCGCGATCGCGGACGGGCTGGCCGCGCGCGCCGGCCCAGCGCCCGAGCGCCGGTGGTGGATGCGGGCGCGCTACCGCGGGCAGGGGCACGAGGTCGAGGTGCCGTTCTCCCCCGGCGACGACGGCGGCGCGGTCGCGCTGCGCTTCCGCCAGCTCCACGACCGCCGCTTCGGCTTCACCCTCGACGCGCCGGTCGAGCTGGTGAGCGCGCGCCACGCCGCCACCCAGCCGGCGCGCGCGCTGGCGCTCCGGCGCCCGGCGGGAGAAACGTTAGGCGACGTGCGGGGGCCGGCGGCCGTCGCGCTCCCCGACGCCACTATGTACGTTGCGCCCGGCTGGACGGCGCAGCCGATGGAGACGGGCGGGTGGCTGCTGGAGGCCGACGCGTGAGCGGCGGCGGCGGCGCGGCCTTCGACGCGCTCGACCTCTCGGTGATGGCGCACGCCTTCGCGATGGTGGCCGAGGAGATGGGCACGGTGCTGGTGCGCAGCTCGCTCTCGCCCAACATCCGCGAGCGCCGGGACGCCTCGGCGGCGCTGTTCGACGAGGCGGGGCGGATGGTGGCGCAGGCCGCGCACATCCCCGTGCACCTGGGCGCGATGCCCGAGTCGGTGCGCGCGGTGCGCGAGCGGAACCCCGCGCCGGGGGACGTCTACCTGCTCAACGACCCGTACCGCGGCGGCTCGCACCTTCCCGACCTCACGATGGTCGAAGCCGTCGGCCACCGCGGCGCGGTCGTCGGCTTCGCCGCCGTGCGCGCGCACCACGCGGACGTCGGCGGGATGAGCCCCGGGAGCATGCCGCAGGGCGCCACGGAGCTGGTGCAGGAGGGGCTGATCGTTCCGCCGGTGCGGATCGCGCGGGTCGGGTGGGACTTCGACGCCGACCTGCTCGCGCTCGTCCTGGCCAACGTTCGGACTCCCGCCGAGCGTCTGGGCGACCTGCGCGCGCAGCGCGCCGCGTGCGCCGCGGGCGCGGAGGGGTGGCGCGCCCTCATCGCCCGCGAGGGCGCGGGCCGCATTGCCGCCGCGTCCGACGCGCTGCTCGCCTACACCGAGCGCCGCGCCCTGGCGCGCATCGCGACGCTCGCCGGCCGGGTCGGACGCGCGAGCGACGCGCTGGAAGGCGACGGCGTGTCGGACGCCGAGGTGCGGGTGCAGGTGGAGCTGCGCCGGTCGGCCGACGGCCGATTGCGCGCCGACTTCGCCGGCACTGCGCCGATGGCGCGCGGCAACGTGAACTGCCCCCTCGCGGTCACCCGCGCCGCCGCGGTGTTCGTCCTGCGCACCCTGCTCGACGACCCCGACGTCCCGACCAACGACGGCATCGCCCGCGCGCTGGAGCTGGTCGTCCCCGAGGGATGCGCGGTGAACGCGCGCTGGCCGGCCGCGGTGGCGGCGGGCAACGTCGAGATGTCGCAGCGGATCACCGACACGCTGTTCGCCGCGCTGGCCGACGCCGGGCTCGAGGCGCCGGCGCAGGGGCAGGGGACGATGAACAACGTCACCTTCGGCGGCGCCGCGTGGACCTTTTACGAGACGTTGGGCGGCGGCCAGGGCGCGAGCGCCCGCGGCCCCGGCCCCGACGCCGTGCACGTCGGGATGAGCAACACCCGCAACACGCCGATCGAGGCTCTGGAAGCCGCCTACCCGATCCGGATCGAGGAGTACGCCGTGCGGCGCGGCTCCGGCGGCGCCGGCCGGCACCGCGGCGGCGACGGCATCGTCAGGCGCTACCGCGTGCTGGAGCCCTGCACCGTCACGCTGCTCACCGAGCGCCGCCGCCGCGCCCCCGCCGGCGCCGCCGGCGGCTCCCCGGGCGCGCCCGGCCGGAACCTGCTGAACGGCCGCGAGCTCCCCGCGAAGTGCCGCGTCGAGCTCGTGCCTGGCGACGTCCTGTCGATCGAGACGCCGGGCGGGGGCGGCTGGGGCGGGTGAGACGTCAGTCTTTCTTGAGGACGATCTCCCACACCCGCGCGTCGATGAACGTGCCGAGGAGGTGGCGGTCGAGCATCCCCTCCTTGGCTTCCATGTTCAGGATGTCGAGGGCGCGGTCGGGGGGCACGGCGCGCTTGTAGGGGCGGTCGGTGGCGGTCAGCGCGTCGTAGATGTCGGAGATCGTCATCATGCGCGTCTGCACCGGGATCTCCTGCGCCGCCACCTTCCGCGGGTAGCCGCTCCCGTTCAGCTTCTCGTGATGGCCGTAGGCGATCTCGGGGATGCCGCGCAGCTCGCGCGTCCACGGGATCTGCTGGAGGAAGCGGTAGGTGTGCGTGACGTGCGACTCGATCTCCAGCCGCTCGCGCTCGTCCAGGTTGCCCTTGCGGATGGAGAGGAAGCGCAGCTCCTCCGGCGTGATGAGCGGGCGCTGCGATCCGTCGATGTCGAGGAACGTACGCTCGGCCAGCTTCCGCAGCTCCTCGAAGCTCCCCTCCGGCAGGATCGTCGGCTCGTTGGCCGCGACGATCATCTGCTGGAATCGCCCGAGGTCGGCGCGCGTCTCCTGGAGCCCGCGCTCCAGCTGTTCCACGACGCGCCCGTACTCCTCGCGCCCGCGCTCGACGAGCAGCCGCGACTTCGCGCGCTCGAAGTCCAGCTCCGCCGCCTGCTGGAGGAAGGCGAAGCGGTGCTTGATCAGGTCGAGGTTGGCCGGGTAGAGCTTCTTCTGCTTGACCAGCACCTGCTCGCGCACGCCGACCTTGCCGAAGTCGTGCAGCAGCCCCGCGTAGCGCAGCTCCTTGAGCTGCTCGCGCGTGAAGCGCACGCCCCGGTGCGGGCCGCTCCCCCCGCCGCGGTCCACCGCCTCGGCGAGCGAGACGCTGAGGGTGGCGACGCGCCCCGAGTGACCGAACGTCGTCGGGTCGCGCGACTCGATCGCCGTGACGGCCGCGGTCACGAACCCCTCGAACAGCCGCTCGATGTCGCCGTAGAGCTGGCTGTTCTCGATCGACACGGCCGCCTGCGAGGCGAGCGCGCTCACCAGCTCCACCGACCGCTCGTCGTAGGTGATCACCTCGCGCTCGAACGACTCCGACGTCGCGAGCCGCGCGTCGAACGAGCGCTTGCGGTTGATGAGCTGCAGCACGCCGACGATCTCGTCGCGGTGCGAGCGCATCGGGATCACCAGCATCGACTTCGTCCGGTAGCCGAACTTCTCGTCGAAGCTGCGGTTCTGCCGGTACTCGACGTCCTCCGCCAGCAGGTACGAGTCGGCGATCACCAGGGGCTCGCCGGTGGAGGCCGCGTAGCCGGAGAGACTCGTGTGGTCGACCGGGACGGTGTACTCGCTCAGCGGCAGGTTGGGGAGCGAGTAGTTCTGGGACAGCTTGAAGCGGAGCATCTGCGGCGCGCCGTTCTCCCCGCGCTCCACCAGGTACACCGACCCGGCGTCGCTGGTCGTGATGCGGCGCGACTGGGTGAGGATCATCTCGAGCAGCGAGAGCAGGTTGCGCTCGGTGGAGAGCGCGACGCCCACCGAGGTGAGCTCGGCGAGCTCGCGGTAGCGCTCGCGCTCCTGCAGCCGGGCCGCGCGCTCGGCGACCAGCGTCGCCGCGTGGCGGAAGGCGCCCCGCAGCTGTGCGATCAGCAGCCCCGCCGGCGCGTCGCCGGGGACGAAGCTGGTGAGCAGGTCGGCGGGGAAGTCCGCCGGCGGCTCGACCTCGCCCGGCGCCCCGTAGCCCACCAGCGCCGCGCACTTCGCCGCCTCCTCGATCCGCTCCCGCATGCCGCCGATGCTCTGCAGCATGATGCGGTCGAGCAGGATGACGGTCGGCCGCGAGCCGTCGAGGGCGCGCGGGGTGGGGAAGACCGGCACCCGGCGCACCTCCACGTCGTCCCCGCGCCGGCCTAACGGCGCGTTGCCGAGCGAGCGTCCGGCGGACGCGATCAGCAGTGGCTTCACGGACGTGGCTCGGGCCCTGATCGCGGGGGTGCGAAGCAGGACGCGTGGGACGCGAGCCAGTCGGCTCGCGTCCCACGCGTCGCGGTCAACGACGGTCCGTGCAGAATCGGCTCACACGGAGCTACTCGCCGGTCCGCGCGCTCTCGGGAATCCCTTCGAGCGCCTTCTTCGGGGCCTCGTACTCGGGGAACTTCTGGAGCGAGGCGCGGAAGAGCTGCGCCGCCTCCTGCCAGTTGCCCTTGTCCTTCGCGGCCAGCCCCTTCGAGTAGAGCATCACGGCCTGGAAGGGGACCTGGCGCCTGGCCGCCGGCGGCGGCGCGCTCTCGGCCGACGACTGCGCCGACGACTGCGAGGCGCCGCGGGTGTTCCCGCCCGGGGCGGCCGACGACCGCTTCTGGATCGACGGGAGGTTCAGCCCCTTGTTCACCTTCTCGGCGAGCGTCGCGACCATGTCGAGCACGTTGTCCGACTTGTCGCGGACGGTCTCGGTGTACTCGACCTGCGACGTCTCGGTGTTCACCGAGCGGACCGCCAGGACCATCCGCCCCTTCGTGTCGGTCACGTACGTGCCGATCAGGATGTGGTGCGCGCCGAGCAGCTTGCCCATCGCCACCGCCGTGGACGGGTCGACGCGGTCGCCCGCGCTCAGCTTCTGCTCGTCCATCAGCTGGTTGATCCGGTCGCGCTCGACGACGCGGATCTTCGGGTTCGCGGCCAGCTCGGTGATCATCATGTCGGCCAGGCCGAGGCTGAGCGGCTGGAACTCCTCGTGCGCCTTGCCGATCGCGCCGTTCGTGAAGTAGACCACGGCCATCGTCGGCCGCGCGTCCGCGCCCTGCTCCTGCGCCGCGGCGACGCCGGCGGGGACCGCGGCCGCGGCGAGCATCGCCGCACCGGCCAGGACCCGCGTGACCAACGTTCTATGCCCGAACATGGTGTATCCTCCTGAGGAACCTCTGAGACCCGCCTAACCACTCACACCGTCAGCGACAGCCCCTCGGCCGCCGCGACGATCTGCATCGCGCTGCCGCGGCTCGCGGCCAGCGCCCGGCACTCGTCCACCCGCCGGTCCACCTCCTCGTCGGTGCGCTCCGGCTTGTGGTGGAAGAGGACGAGCGTCCCGACCTCCGCCTCCAGCGCCAGCTCGACCGCGTCGTGGTACGTGGAGTGACCCCACCCGCGGTGGTGGTCGTACTCCTCGATCGTGTACATCGTGTCGTGCACCAGCACCTGCGCGCCGCGCACGAACTCCACCAGCGAGCGCCGCCACCCGGGCGGCGAATCGTACCTGGCCTTGGAGCTCAGCTCGTTGTCCGAGATGTAGACGAGCGCCCGGCCGTCGTTGTTGCGTTCGGTGAATCGATACCCCAGCGCGCCGCCGGGGTGCCGCACCTGCATCGCCCGCACGTTGTACCCGGTCCCGGCGCAGTCGTCGTTCTCGGCCAGCTCCCGGAAGTCCACCAGCGCGTCCAGCTGCTCGAACGTCACCGGGAACACGACCGGCGACATCTGGTCCCGCACCACCCGATCGATGCTCGTCTCCATCGCCTTCGAGCCCCAGATCGTGAAGTGGTTGCCGCGCTGGAAGATCGGCCCGAAGAACGGGATGCCCTGAATGTGGTCCCAGTGGGCGTGCGTGACGAATATGTCGCCCTCGATCGGCGCGCCGTTCGCCCGCTGAATCAGCGACCGCCCCAGCTCCCGCAGCCCCGTCCCCGCATCCAGGATGATCAGCCAGCCGTCCGACGTTCGCACTTCCACGCAGGGGGTGTTGCCCCCGTACCGCACCGTCTGCGGCCCGGGAGTCGGAATCGACCCCCGCGTGCCCCAGAACTGGATTCGAAGACTCATGGCGCCGTGCTCACGGGAACAATGTCGGGAACAGGAGCCGATGATGAAAGGAAGGCTGTCACCGCGGTGCGGTGACGGGCGTCACTTCCCCTCAGACCTTCACCTGCGCGCGCTTCTCCAGTGCCACGCGGTCGCCGACCGAGATCTGCCGCCGCTCGACGCGAATGAGTCCCTGGTCCTGGAACTCCCGCATCGCGCGGGAGACGGTCTCGCGGCTGGCGCCGATCATCTGCGCGATCGTCTGGTGCGTCAGCGGCTTGTCGATGGTGTCGGAGCCCGCCTCCTGCGCGAAGTCGAGCAGCAGGCGCGCGATGCGGCCGGGCACGTCGAGCAGCACCAGGCCGCCGATCTTGTCGTCGGCGCGGCGCAGGCGGCGCGACAGCTCGACCAGCAGCGCCCAGGCGATCCGGGGCTGCGCGTCCACGCGGCGGCGGAAGTCGTCGCGCCGCAGCACCAGCAGCACCGAGTCCTCCATCGCGATCACGTGCGCCGACCGCGGCTGCTCGTCGATCAGCGACAGCTCGCCGAAGTGCTCGCCGACGCCCAGCACGCCGAGGATGACCTCCCGCCCGTCCTCGCCGATCAGCACGACCTTCACGCGCCCCTGCCTGACGATGTAGAGCGAGTCGCCGGGATCGTCCTCGAACAGGATCACGCTCCCCTTCGGGTACTGCTTCTCGCGCGTGAGCTCGGCGAGGCGCTCCAGCTCCTCGCGCTCGATCTGGCTGAGCAGCGGGACGGTGGCGAGGAAGTCGACGGTCTGGCGGGTTTCCATGCCTGGGTGTGGGCTGAGGGAAGTCTGCCGGCGCTCCGCGGGCGGCGCTGACGCCCCCCCGCCGCGGCCGGTGTCGTGCGCGCCGCGCGCGGCGTCCGATGTCGGCGGCTGACGGTCGATCAAAAGCGGGTACCGGCTGTCACGCTGACGCCGAGCGCGGTGGCGCCGGCGCGCGTGTCGCCGCTGTTCACGGAGCCGAGCTGCGCGCGCAGCACCGGGCGGACGCTCAGCCGCCCGACGTCGCGCGCGAGGCCCAGCGTTAGGCCCGCGGCCCGCAGCGCCGCGGTGGCCAGCGTGTTGTCCACCGACAGACCGCTGTGGAAGCGGGCGTCCGCGCCGAGCACCACGCCGGTCGACCGCCCGCGCCCCATCACGCCGGCCGCACCCAGTTCGAACGCGTTCCCGCTCGACCCCGGCACCCGCCCGCCGGAATCGCCCTTGAAGCTAGTGCGGTACCGGTCGACGGCGTAGACGGTCAGCTCGCGGAAGCGCGCCGCGGCGACCCGGAGCTGCCCCTGCGCCGTGACCACGGGGCCGAGCCGGAAGGCGAAGTCCGTCCGCTCCCCGCCGCTCAGCTCGATGCGGCCGCGATCCGTGGTGAAGAAGTCGGTGGTGACGTTGAGCGACAGGTCGTGCGCGCCCACCAGCCGGTCGGCGCCGAGCGAGAGGTGCAGCGCGTCGCCGGGGTTCCACGTCGTGGCGCCGACGCCGGCCGCGATCGCGGCGAGCGGCGAGTAGGAGCCGCGCATCTCGTACGACAGGCCGGCCGCGGTCGACCAGGAGCCCATCGCCCGCGCCAGCACGACGCCGGCGGTGCCGCCCGGGCCCACGCCGACCGCCACCACGCGCATCGCCAGCGCCGGCGCGGCCAGCACGCGCAGCGCCTGGAACTCCTCGTCGCTCAGCGACGTCTTCCCGGTCGGGATGTTCGCGCCGAGCGTCAGCAGCACGGCGTCTCCCGCCAGCCGGCCGACCGCGCGCACCTTGAGGTCGGAGAGGCCGCTGAGCGACAGCGTCCGCGCCGGCTCGGCGGCGGTGGCGGCCACGCGCACGGAGCCGTTGGCGTAGGCCAGGAACCCGTCGAAGGTCCAGCGCTCCCCCCACGGCACCACCGCCACCAGCGGCACGCTGAACTGGCTGACCGACGTGACCCGCACCGTGTCCGCGCTCGTGGCCTGCTCCAGCACGCCGCGCCCGCCGAAGCTCCAGCGCTCGAAGGTCACGCCAGCCTCGCCCAGCCGCGCGTCGAGCAGACGACTCTGCGCGACGCCGACGCGTGCCGCGGCCGCGGAGAGGCAGGCGGCGGTCGCGGCGGCGAGTGCCGCCGTCCTCGTCAGGCGCGGGCGGCTCATGGGACGGTGTGGATGATGATCACGACGGTGCTCGCCTGCGCCCGCCGGAACGCCGGGTCGGCGGCGTTCGGGCCGAAGCCGGACTGGCCCGCGAGGCTACGATTCACCTCGCTGGCGGCCCGCAGCGAGGCGGCACGGAGTCGGGTGGTGCGCGCCGCGGCCGGGCCGCGCGGGAAGCGCGCCCTCAGCGCAGTCGCGCGCGCCTGCGCTGCGCCGAAGCCCGGGTCGCGCGCGGCGGCGCCCTCGTACGCGTCCGCCGCCGCGGCGTAGTCGCCGAGCGCCTCGAAGCGCACGGCGCGACCGTACGCGAGCAGTGCGCCGATGTCCCTCGTCGGACGCTGCTCCACGGCCGCGCGCTCCGCCGGGGTGAGCGTCACTCCCAGACGGTCGAAGAGCTGGAAGGCGAGCGCCTTCTCCGCGTCCAGGATTCGGTCGAGCGGCGCGGTGGCGCCGATCGAGGCGTCGACCGCCGAGGTCTGCACGTCGACGACGCGGGCGTCGAGCCGGAGCCCGCCGCTCGGGACCTGCGTCAGGCCGCCCACCACCAGCCGCCGCGCGCCGAGCAGCCGGCCGACGCGCGGCGCGGTCGCAGGGTCCACGGCGCCGGACTGGCCGAGCGCCGTCTCGCGCAGCAGCACGTCGACGCGCAGCCGGTCGACGACCTGGAGCTGGGCGCTGCGGGCGAGGTCGGCGAGGAGCAGATCGGCCAGCCCGTAGCCGAGCGGCTCGATCAGCGTGTCGCTAGCCGAGACGCGCAGCGGCGTGACGCCCAGCGTGCTCGGCGGGAAGGTCGCCGGGTCGATGGCGCGCTCGTTCCGGATCGCCTCCCGGGTAGCCCGCTCGACTTCGGCGGACTGATCAGTCGCGCCCCGGGACGCGGAGCGGCAGGCCGGCGCTGTGCCAAGCACGGCGGCGGCCGTCAGCAGGAGCGGCGTCCAGTGGCGGGCACG
>DATFPD010000448.1:0-1765 GCA_035265005.1 Gemmatimonadaceae bacterium
CGGACGATCCCGGGGAGCCGGCCCGGGTCGACCGCGGCCCCGCAGCTCAGCGCGTCGCGCACCCCCGCCGGCGCGGCGCCGCTCGGCCGCTCCACCTCGCACTGGACCGCGAGGTGGCCGGACCGGTCGGTGCTGAACACGCGGAGCCGGAACGCGTACCCCACGAGGGTCGCCTCGCCCCGGCGCGTCCGCTCGAACGCCGCCAGGTCCGCGGCGAACTGCTCGAGCGCGGCGCGGTCGACCCACGTTTCGTCGCTCGCGCCGGCGAAGCCCGCATGCGACGCGGCGACCCGCACGGCGACGCCGTCGCCGTACCAGGGCCCCTCGGTACGCACCGCGAGCTCAAACCGGAAGAGGCCGTCCTCGATGATCATGCCCGTTGCCGTCTAACGCCCAAGCCTGAGGAATCCCCACGAACTTACGTCGCCATCGCAGTACGGGCGACGAGCGAAGGGAGTCGTCGGAAGACTTGCAGCACGTCGCGGGGCGACAATCGGAAGCGGACGCTGGTGAGCAGCTGCCGACCGAGGAAGACCGTCGACAGCACGGCCCGCGCGCGCACGGTGTTCGTCTGGAAGTGCCGCCCCCACGCGCGCGCCTCGGCCGCGAGCCCGGCGAGCCAGCAGGCGAGCGTCCCCAGCGCGGCGACGAGCAGCAGGATCTCCAGGCGCGCGGCACTGCGGCTCCTGGCGTAGCGCAGGGCGAAGCCCCAGCGCGCGTCCTTCGTATCGCGGATCCCTTCCTCAATCTTCATCCGCAGCGCGTAGAGCGTGACCACGCGCCGGGCGCCGCCGCCGGTCGCGCCGCCGTGGTGCGGGAGTGAGGTGGCGAGCAGCCAGGGGTCCTTGTGGAGCTTGCGGCAGCGGCGCGCCGTCGCGCCCCGGCCGTGCGCCTGGCGCGGCCGGCCGGGGCCGCGCCGGTACTTGCGGACCAGGTAGAGCTGGCAGCCGTAGGGTTGGCGGCGGGACAGCACGCCGCGGCCGAGGTAGCGCGGCGTCGGCGTCGCGTCCGGGTACAGCGCCGTCGTGTACGCCCACCCTTTCGCCTCGCCGTGCTCGAGCCGGTACCGGACCTTGTTGCGGACGCGCCCGACCCAATCCCACCCGTAGCGCTCGACCTCGCGGAACCAGGGCCCGCGGAAGCCCGCGTCGGTGACGAGGATCGGCGCGCACCCCTCGGGCAGCACCGCGCGGAGGTTCCGCAGGAAGCGCCGGTGCGTGCGCGGGCTGTTGTAGCGCGAGAGCGGGTGCACCTCCTCGTAGACGGGGATGGCGCGCCCGCCGAGCGGCACCGCCGCCCGCAGCAGGAGCCACTGGTGTCCGGGGGCGCAGTCGGCCCAGTCGACGAGGAGGACCGGCCGCGGGGTCGCCGCCACGAGCCAGCGCGCGACGGCCCGATAGATCTCCCGCCGCTCGGCCCGGAGATGGGTGTTGCCGAGCAGCCGGTCGACGCGCTTGATGCCGTGCTTCGCGAAGGCGCTGCCGCGCAGGTTGCGCCCCAGGTGCGTGAGCGTCAACTTCCCGCCCAGCAGCAGCGCCTCGACGACCGTGACCACGGCGGCCGCCCGGGCCGCGTGGATCCCCGGGCAGGCCCGGCGCAGCCACCGGCGCAGGACCGACAGGAACGGGCTCGCATGCATGCTGTGCTCCGCTGATCAACTTGGATGGTCTCGCAACCTCCAATCGATCACGACGCAGCATGCATGTCGAGCCTTAACTCATTGTGGCCCCTCCGCCTCGCCCCGCGAATCGTGGGGATTCCTCAG
>DATFPD010000449.1:0-5098 GCA_035265005.1 Gemmatimonadaceae bacterium
ACAGCAACGGCAGCGGCGTTGACAGGATGAACAGCGCCAGGATGCACAGGATGGTAAACAGGATGAAGGGCTCCGTCAGAGCTCGCCTCCCGGGGCCCGCATCCTGTTCACCATCCTGTGCATCCTGTGCATCCTGTCAAAATGCCGTCGCCGTCGCCGTCGCAAGGCCGGCGCCCTCAAACTGACCCACTGCCCGTTTCGGGGGGTCCTGGCGTAAGTCCAAGTTGCTTATTAAGTTGAAATTCTCTTCCCGAATCGATCACTCATCGCCTGGACCCGGGCCGGACTCACCCCAAGCCCCGATCGTCATATGCATCCGTTCATCGAAACCCAGAAGCAGTGGCTCCGAAACAACGTCCCGCCGTTCCGGCCGGGCGACACCCTTCGCGTCAACGTTCGTGTGAAGGAGGGTGACAAGGAGCGACTCCAGGCGTTCGAGGGCGTCTGCATCGCCCGCCGCGGCAGCGGCGTCAGCGAGACGTTCACGGTGCGCAAGATCTCCAACGGCGTCGGCGTCGAGCGCATCTTCCCGGTGCACAGCCCGATGCTCGCGGACATCAACGTGGTGCGCCGCGGCCGGGTGCGCCGCGCGAAGCTGTACTACCTGCGCCACCTCACGGGCAAGGCGACGCGCATCCGCGAGAAGAAGGTCCGCGTGGACGTGCCGGCCTCCGGCACCGAGGTCGCGGGCAGCACGCTGGGCGGCGACGCCGCCAACAGCTAGGGCGTGCGGTCGAAGGCCGGGGGGAAGCGCCCGGCCGGCTCGCCCAAGCGCTGGAGCACGCTGGAGCGTGACCTCCGCCGCGCCGGGAGTCCGCTGATCGCCGGAGTGGACGAAGTCGGACGGGGCCCGCTCGCGGGCCCCGTCGTCGCTTGCGCGGTGATCATGCCGCCGGACGCCCGCGCGATCGCGGGGGTCGACGACTCCAAGCGCCTGACGCCGGCCGAGCGGGTGCGCCTCTCCGCGCGGATCCGGCGGCGCGCGGTGGCGCTGGGGCTGGGCGCGGCGTCGGTGCGCGAGATCGACCGGCTCAACATCTACCACGCGAGCGTCCTGGCGATGCGCCGCGCGCTGGCGCGGCTGCCGGTCAGGCCGGACCACGTCCTGGTCGACGGCAAGCCGGTGCGCTCGCTCGGCGTCCCGCACACGGCGGTCGTCGGCGGCGACGCGCGCTGCTTCAGCATCGCCTGCGCCTCGATCGTGGCGAAGGTGACCCGCGACCGCCTGATGGCGCTCCTCGCGCGCCGACATCCGCACTACAACTGGGAGCGGAACGCGGGCTACTCGACCGCCGACCACCTCCAGGGCCTCGACGCCCACGGCCTCACCCCGCACCACCGTCGCAGCTTCCAGCGCGTGTCGCAGCTCGACCTCGACCTGCGCGTGGCCGAGGAGATGGTGCCGGCGAGCGACGTGACCGTGGTGCTGTGCGACGTCGAGCCCGCCGCCGCCGAGTGCCCTCCGCCTGACGACGCCTCGGCCCCGGACGCCCCTTCCACCAGCGAGGATCCTCAGCCATGACGTCGGTCTTTCGTCCGGGTCTGTTCGACGGCCAGGTGGCGCTGATCACGGGCGGGGGCACGGGCATCGGCTTCGGCATCGCCGAGCTGCTGTCGTCGCTCGGGGCGCACGTGGTGCTGGCGAGTCGCAAGCTCGAGCACCTGGAGCCGGCCGCCGAGCGGCTCCGCGCGGCCGGGGGGCGCGCCTCGGTGGCGGCGGTGGACGTGCGCGACCCCGAGCGCGTGCGCGCGATGGTGGCGGAGGTGCGCGACGCGCACGGCCGAATCGACGTGCTGGTGAACAACGCGGCGGGGAACTTCTACGCGCCGTCGGAGACGCTGAGCCCGAACGCGTGGAAGTCGGTAGTCGAGATCGACCTGTACGGCACTTTCTTCTGCTCGCAGGCGGTGATGCCGGTGATGCGCGACCAGCAGCCGGGCGGCGGGCGGATCGTCAACATCTCGATGACGCTCCACTACCGCGGCTGGCCGCTGATGGCGCACGCCACCGCGGCCAAGGCGGGCGTGGACGCCCTCACCCGCACGCTGGCGCTGGAGTGGGCGCCGCACGGCATCCGCGTCAACGCCGTGGCGCCGGGCCCGATCCCGACCGAGGGCGTGCGGCGCGCGTTCACGCCGCCTAACGCCGGTGGCGGGGCCGCCGACGTGTTCGCGGTCGAGAAGGCGATGGGCGACTACGCCGAGCGCGCGATCCCGCTCCGCCGCTGGGGCGCGCCGGCCGACGTCGCCAACGTAGTGGCGTTCCTGGCCTCGCCGGCGGGCGACTGGGTCACCGGCGCGATCTACGTCGTGGACGGCGGGGAGTGGCTGGCGACGGCCCCGGCGGGCTGAATCGGCAAACGGACGGGGACGGCTGCGCCGCGGGTCACGCGGCAATTGTGAGGGGAATCACAAATCTGCTCTCGCGGTACGACTTTCGCACGTCGGATCCGCGATGCACCTCGGGTTACCCCCACAGGAGATTCGCACATGACCAGGAAATACCTCGTCCTTGCCTGCGCCACCGCCGCGGTCGCGCTGACGACCGGCGGGTGCGCCACGCGCGGGGCGCTGCGCCGGGCCGTCGCCGAGCAGAAGTCGGCCCTGGAGTCCGAGCGCACCGCGCGCGCGTCGGCCGACAGCGGGCTCGCCACCGACGTCGCTTCCCTGCGCACGCAGCTCGACAGCCTGCGCCGCGACCTCGGCACGCTGCGCACCGAGTTCGGCGCCAAGATCACCGCGATGGAGGACGGCGTCCGCTTCGCGCTCCCCGTGCACTTCGCGTTCGACGACGCGACCGTGCGCGACACCGACCGCGCGGCGCTGGAGCGCTTCGCGCGCGTCGCCCAGCGGTACTACGGCGGCGCGACCATCACCGTCGAGGGCTTCGCCGACCCGGCCGGGTCGGAGCGCTACAACCTGGATCTCTCGCGCCGGCGCGCCGAGAGCGTCCGCTCCTACCTCGCCACGCAGGGGCTCGGCGCGGCCGGCGAGCAGCTGCGCGCGGTCGGCTACGGCGAGACGCGGCAGGTCGTGCCCGGCGCCGAGCGCGACCAGGCGGGCGCCGAGGAGAACCGGCGCGTGGTATTCGTCGTCGAGACCGGCGGCACAGTGGCCGGCCGGCTGACCGCGGAGGCGCTGACGCCGCAGTCGTAAGGCAGTCGGGGGCAGAGAACGGGGGCGGGGAACGGGTCTGTTCCTCGTCCCCGTGCCCGTTCGGTGCAACCTTTCCCGAAGCGATGCCGTAGGGGTCGCGAGTCGAACCCCCCACCCCGCCGCGCATGCTTCGTCCCGCCGCCCTCACGGCGGTCGGTGTCGGCATCGACACCCTCCGCGTCAACCCGCTCCGCACGGCACTCTCGACCCTCGGCGTCATCATCGGCGTCGCGTCGCTGGTCGCCGTGCTCTCCCTTGGCGACGGGATGGAGGCGTCGGCGCGCGAGCAGATCGAGCGAACCACCGGGGTGCAGGTGGTGACCGTCTCGCCCAGGACGAGCGAGGTGGTGGACGGCCAGCGCTTCCCGATCCGCGACTACCCGGTCTTCACGCCCCGAGACGCCGAGGCGGCGCGCGACGAGATCGAGGGCGTGGCCGCGGTGGCGCTCCACGTCACCGGAAGCGTCCCGGTCGACGCGCCGGAGACGGGGAAGCGGCGCATGGTCAGCGTCACGGCGGCGCTCGCCGGCGCGGACCGCTTCACCCGCATGGACTTCGCCGTCGGCCGCTTCTTCAGCGAGATCGAGGAGCAGCACAACACGCCGGTCGTCGTCATCTCGCACAAGCTCGCGGTGGAGCTGGCGGCCGGCCGCTCGCCGCTCACGCTGCTCGGGCGCACGGTGCGCGTGCAGGGCTCGCCGCGCGAGGTGATCGGCATTCTTGCGCCGTACAAGGGCGAGGTCGGCTACGCGGCGTACGTGCCGTTCTCGGCGAAGGCGAGCGTCTTCTCCGGCGCGTCGTCCCCGCCGGTGATCAGCCTCAAGGCGCAGCGGGTCGAGGAGGTGGATGCCCTCAAGGCCCGCGCCGAGGACTGGCTGGCGACGCGGCTCAGCCGCTGGGAGCGTCGCGCGCAGGTGCAGACGTCGCTCGCGCGTCTGGAGCAGGCCCAGACGGGGATCGCGCTGTTCAAGATGTTCATGGGCGCGCTCACCGGCATCTCGCTGCTGGTGGGCGGGATCGGGATCATGAACGTCCTGCTGGCCTCGGTCACCGAGCGCACGCGCGAGATCGGCATCCGCAAGGCCACCGGCGCCCGCGGGCGTGACATCCTCATGCAGTTCCTCGCCGAGTCGGTCGCCATTTCGGGGGCGGGGAGCATGGTCGGCGTGCTGCTGGGCGCCGCCGGGTCGTTCATCATCTCGGCGATCATGCGCGCGGCGATGCAGGGCGTCGTCATCCAGTCGTCGCTCTCGTGGAGCACCATCGCCGTCGCGGCGCTGTCGGCGATCAGCGTTGGACTCGTGTTCGGCACCTACCCGGCGCGCCGCGCAGCGAAGCTCTCGCCGATCGAGGCCATCCGGCACGAGTAGGGCGAGGCGCGCCGCGCGCCTGCTGTCACACACGCGCCCCCCGCCCGTCCTCCCGGTGACTTCTCTCACCCGGAGCTGGACGTACGATGCGCATTCTCGTCACCGGGGCCACGGGCGTGATCGGCCGGCGCGTGGTCCCGCTGCTGATCGCCGGCGGCCACCAGGTCACCGCCGCCGGTCGTAACCCCGAGCGACTCGCCGCCCTGCAGCGCGCCGGCGCCGCCGCGGAGCCGCTCGACCTGCTCGATCGGGAGGCTGTCCGCGGCGTCGTCCCCGGCCACGACGTGCTGGTGAACCTGGCCACCCACATCCCGTCGTCGAGCACGCGCATGATGCTCCGGTGGTCGTGGCGGCAGAACGACAGAATCCGGCGCGACGGCTCGGCCATCCTCGCCGAGGAGGCCTCGCGTGCGGGTGTGAAGCGCTTCGTCCAGGAGTCGTTCGCGCCGATTTACGAGGACGCCGGGGATCGATGGATCGGCGAAGGGGCGCCCGTGCGTACTGTGCCCTACAACCGAAGCGCGCTGGACGCCGAGCGGTCGGCCGAGGTGTTCACGGGGCGCGGCGGATCG
>DATFPD010000450.1:0-8244 GCA_035265005.1 Gemmatimonadaceae bacterium
CGTGACCAGCGAGCCGGCGGGGCTGCGCAACGTCGCGGTGGTCTACACCGTCCAGCCCGACGGGCGGCGGCTCACCCGCGTCGCCTCGGGCTCGGCCGGCGGCGCCGGCGATGACGACGGCCCGCCGGCGGTGGGGGGCGGCTTCGGCGGCGGGATCAGCGGCCTCACCTACGCGAGGGACGGCCGGACGATCTACTTCCGCGAGTCGAACGGCGTCTACGCGGTGCCGGTCGCGTCGTCAAGCGCCGGCGCGATGATGGCGTCGGCCGCGGCCGGGGGCGGCGCGGCGCGCGAGGGGGCGCGCCGCCGGATCAACTTCACCGCCAAGGTGCGCATCGACCGCCCGGCGGAGTGGGCGGAGATGTTCGGCGACGCCTGGCGGACGATGAAGTACCGGTTCTACGACCCGAAGATGCACGGGCGCGACTGGGACGCGATGCGCGCCAGGTACGAGCCGCTGGTGCAGTACGCCGGCGACCGGCAGGAGGTGCTGAACATCGTCAACGAGATGATCGGGGAGCTGAACGCGTCGCACACCGGCGCGGCGCCGCCGCCGGGGGAGCGGCGCCCCGGCGCGGTCTCCACCGGGCACCTGGGGCTGGAGCTGGAGCCTGACGAGGGCGCCGGGCGCTACCGCGTCGCGCACGTCTACGAGGACGGGCCGGCGGACAAGGACTGGGTGCGGGTGAGCGCCGGCGACTACCTGATCGCGATCAACGGCCGCCCGGTGAAGGCGGGGGACAACTACTGGGCGCTGCTCAACAACCGGCTGAACCGCAAGGTCGAGGTCACCTTCAGCAACAAGCCCACGCCCGACGGCGCCTGGAAGACGCGCATCGAGCCGGTGACGCAGGCGGCGCAGGGCCAGCTCCGCTACGAGCGGTGGGTGAAGCAGCGCCGCGAGATGACCGCGAAGCTCGGCGGCGGCCGCGTCGGCTACCTGCACATCCAGGCGATGAACGCGCCGTCGCTGCGCCGCTTCGAGAAGGAGCTGCGCGAGAACCGCGACAAGGACGCCCTGGTGATAGACCAGCGCTGGAACGGCGGCGGCAACATCGAGCAGGAGCTGCTCGCCATCCTCGTCCAGCGGCAGTACCAGGTCTGGCAGCCGCGCGGCACCGAAGAGACGACGCGGCCGATGGCGGGCTTCTTCGGCCCCAAGGTGGTGCTCCAGAACTTTCGCTCGGGGTCCAACGCCGAGATGTTCCCGGCCGGCTTCAAGGCGCTCGGCCTCGGCAAAACGGTCGGCACGCCGACGGCGGGCGCGGTGATCGGCACCGGCAGCTACACGCTGATCGACGGCTCCACCGTGCGCACGCCGGGCACCGGCGTCTACCTCGCCGACGAGAAGCACACGAACATGGAGAACTACGGCGTCCCGCCCGACATCCTCGTCGACAACACCCCCGAGGACAACCTCGCCGGCCGCGACCGCCAGCTCGAGGCGGCGGTGCAGCAGCTGCTGAAGGAGCTCGAGGCGAAGGGGCCGAAGGTGAAGACGAACTAGAAAGGCAATTGCGAGGTGCGAGTTGCGAGATGCGAGAGGGGCCCCGGGAAGCTTCTACTGGCTTCCCGGGGCCCCTCTCGCATCTCGCAACTCGCACCTCGCATCTTTCCGCCATGCCTTCCCCGTCCTCGACGCGCGCCACCACCGCCCTGCTCTGGCTCGGCGCCGTCGCCGTCGTGCTCGCCGCGGTGCCGTACAGGCAGTTCGACCTCGACCGGTTCCTGGTGCCGAAGGAGCTGGTGCTGCACGCGGTGGCGCTGGTGGGGGCGTTCCTCTGCGTCGCGGGCGCGCGGCGGCTGACGCCGGCGCCGATCGACCTGCTGCTCGGGCTGTACGTCGGGCTGAGCGCAGTGTCGGTGGGGTTCGCGGCGAACTGGTGGCTCGGCGCGCGGGCGTTCGGCGTGACCTTCTCCGGCGCGCTCGTCTTCTGGGTGGCGCGCGCGCTCGCGCGGGCGGGGCGGTCGCGCGCGGTGCTCGGCGCGGTGGCGGCGGCGGCGGTGGTCGGCGCGGCGACGTCGCTGGCGCAGGCGTACGGCGTCGACTCGGACTACTTCAGCATCAACCGCGCGCCGGGCGGGACGTTCGGGAACCGCAACTTCGTGGCGCACGTGGCGGCGATCGCGCTGCCGGTGGTGATCCTGTGCGCGCTCGAGGCGCGGCGGGGGCTGGGGTTCCTGCTCTGGGCGGCCGGCGGGACCGCGCTCGCGGCGGTGCTGGTCCTCTCGCGCTCGCGCGGGGCGTGGCTCGCGGCGGCGGTCTCGCTAGGCGCGGCGGCGCTCGCCGGGCTGCTGGCGCGCCGGCGGTGGCTGGACGCGACGCGCGGGCGGCGCCTCGTGTCGCTCGGCGGCATCGCGGCGGCGGGGGTGACGGCGGCGCTCGCGCTCCCGAACGCGCTGGAGTGGCGGAGCGACTCCCCGTACCTCGACTCGGCGCGCGACCTGGTGAACTACCGCGAGGGGAGCGGGCGCGGGCGGCTGGTGCAGTACCAGAACACCCTGCGCATGGCGGTCGCGCACCCGCTGCTCGGCGTGGGGCCGGGGAACTGGTCGGCGGCGTACCCGAAGTACGCCTCGCGCAACGACCCCTCGCTCGATCGCGACGACGGCCTCACCGCGAACCCCTGGCCGAGCAGCGACTGGGCGGCGTTCCTCGCCGAGCGCGGGCTGCCCGCCACCGCGCTGCTGGTGCTGACGATGCTCGCCCTCGGCGGCGGCGCGGTGCGCGGCTGGCTCGGCGCGGACGACCCCGGGGAGGTGCTCGCGGCGCTGGCGCTGGGGGCGACGCTGCTCGCCGCGGTCGTGGTCGGCGCCTTCGACGCGGTGCTGCTGCTCCCGGCGCCGGCGCTCCTGACCTGGGCCACGCTCGGTGCCCTGGCGCCGCTGCCCGCCGCGCGCCGCGGCATCGCGCTCGGGCCCGACGGCCGCGGGTGGGTGGCGGCGGCGCTGGTGCTGGTGGGCGGGCTGCTGGTGCTGCGGAGCGCCACCCAGATCGGCGCGATGGCCTACGCCAACGACGCCACCGGCAGCGCCCGCATGGAGCGCGCGGCGCGGCTCGACCCCGGCAGCTACCGCGTCCGCATCCGCCTCGCCCGCCTCTACCGCGACCGCGGCAACTGCGCCAAGGCCCGCCCCCACGCCCTGGCGAGCCGCAATCTGCTGCCTAACGCTCCCGAGCCGAGGCGCATCCTCTCCCAGTGCGGCTATCGTGAGCGGGGAAGGTGACCGGGGCGTACACGGATGAACACGGATGAACACGGATAGGGGCACGGATGAACGCGGATACACCCTGTCGGGCAGTATCCGCGTTCATCCGTGCTTCTATCCGTGTTCATCCGTGGTAAGCTTTTGCTCTTGCTCTTGCTCTTCCCCTGCCGCCCGCAGCACCGCCGCCACCACCGCGCGGATGTCGTCGTCGGTCGTGCGGAAGCCGAGGGGGCAGATGCGCATCGAGAAGGCGCCGCGGAGGCGGGTGGAGGAGATCAGGAAGCGGCCGGTGGCGTTGACGCGGGCGTTGATGCGCTCGTTCAGCGCGTCGAGCTCGGCGCCCTCCTGGCCCCAGCCGCGGGCGCGGAAGCAGAGGACGGCGAGCCGCGCCGGCGACAGGACCTCGAGCGCGGGCTCGGCGCGCACCAGCCGTTCGGCCAGCTCGGCGCGGGCGATGCCGCGCTCGATCTCGGCGGCGATGGCGTCGGTGCCGAAGTAGCTCACGGCGAGCCAGACCTTGAGGGCGCGGGCGTAGCGGGTGAGCTGCCCGCCGTAGTCGGCGAAGTTCACCTCCTGGTCCTCGGGCGCGCGCTCCACGTCGCGCAGGTACTCCGGGGTGACGCGGTAGGCCGCGCCCAGCGCGCGCGGGTCGCGCGCCAGGAGGCAGCCGCACTCGAACGGCACGAACAGCCACTTGTGCGGGTCGAGGGTGATCGAGTGCGCGCGCTCGATCCCGGCGAGCGCCGCGCGGCCGCGGCCGGTGAGCGCGGCGAAGCCGGCGTAGGCCGCGTCCACGTGCATCCACAGCCCCTCGCGCTCGCACAGGTCGGCCACCTCGCCCAGCGGGTCCACGGCGCCGGTGTTGGTGGTCCCGGCGGTGGCGACGACGGCGAACGGGATGAGCCCCGCCTCGCGGTCGCGCCAGACGGCCTCGGCGAGCGCGTCCACGCGCAGGCAGTAGTCGTCGTCGGTCGGGATCGCGGCGACCTGCTCGCGCGGGACGCCGGCGATCCAGGCCGCGCGCTCCACCGAGCTGTGCGCCTGCTCCGAAGTGTAGAGCGCCAGCCGGCCGATCTCGCGCGGCGCGGCGTGGATCGCCGCGTGGCGGGCGGCGACGATCGCCGTGAGCGTGGCCGCCGAGCCGCCCGAGGTCAGGATGCCGCCGGCGCCGGCCGGCATCCCGAGCCAGCCGCGCATCCAGTCGAGCACCGTCATCTCGACCTCGTTAGGCCCGGCCGCCACCGTCCAGACGCCGGCGAAGAAGTTGTGTCCGGTCGCCAGCCAGTCGCCGAGCACGCCGGGGAAGGTGGGGCAGCCGGGGACGAAGCCCATGAACCCGGGGTGCGGCTCGCGCGCGTGCAGCGGGAAGACGTCCGCGCGCAGCCGCGCCAGCAGCGTCTCGAAGTCGGTCCCCCGCTCGGGGGGCGGTCCGCCGATGCGGCCGCGCGTCTCGCCGCGCGGCGCGGCCGCGCGCACCGGCTGCTCGCGCAGCGTCGCCAGGTGCTCGGCCACCACGTCGGCGACGCGGCGGCCGAGGCGGCGCATGGTGTCGTGGTCGAGGTCGAGTGGGGAAGAGCTCATCCCGCGAAGATACAGGGTGCGAGTTGCGAATTGCGAGTTGCGAGACGTGCGTCGGGACGCTCTTGGCGTCCCGACGCACGTCTCGCAACTCGCAATTCGCAACTCGCACCGCCGTTCTACCGAATGTCGAAGTCGTTCTCCCCCGGCGGCATCCACGGCCGCCGGTCGCAGATCAGCTCTTCGATGTCGGCGCCGGCGAGGGAGCCCGCGGTCATCACGCTGTTCCACGGCGCCGGGAGCTTGACCGGAATCGGGTTGGGGCGGAGCGTGCCGTCGTAGTTTACGGAGAAGAGCTTCCCCACTCCGTCGCTCTTGCTCCACAGCATGTTGTCGCCGAACCGATCGCTGGCCACGTCCTGCGCGAGCTGCAAGCTCATCGCGTAGTGGCCGTACAGCGGGTCGCTCGGGTCGTTCGGGTTGGCGGGGCCGTAGCTGTCGACGTCGAGCACCGTGCCCGTGCCGGTGAGGTCGAGGTTCATCACGACCGCGCGGTTGTCGGTGTTGCTCGTCCAGAGCAGCCGAAACGTCGCCGGTCGCGGCCACCAGCTGGTGTAGTAGTCCGAGCCGCGGCGGAAGTCGCGCGGCGTGTAGCCGGGCTGCGAGAGCTGGAGGGTGTGGGTGCCGAGCACCACGCCCTGGTCATCCAGCTCCCAGTACTCCGGGTAGTTGCCGGCCTTGTAGAACAGCACGTAGTAGTGCCGGTACGCGTCGATGGGCGCCGGGCAGTCGGCGTCGTCCACCACGGCGACGCTGACCGCGGTGTAGCCCCGCGGGTGGATGAGGGTCGTCCGGCGGGTCACGTTTCCCAGGTCGTCCAGCGTCCACAGCTCGGCGGTGCTGGTAGCGGCGTTGATGATGAGCTCCCGCCTGGTCCAGAGCATCTTGTTGCCGGCCACGCTCACGGGGGTCCACGTGCCGTTGAGCGCGTTGTAGGTGAGAACCTTCGTGATCGAGACCACGTTGGTGGTGAGGTCGAGCTTCGAGAGGACGGCCTGGCTCGTCCGCTTCCACATCACCCACTTGAGGTGCGGCGCGGTGTACTGCGAGGCCGGGTTCAGGCTGGCGCGGGCCTCGATGCCGGCGGGGCGGCTCGCGTGAGGCGGCGCGGCGGGCTCGTCGCAGGCGGCCGCCGGGGCGAGGACGAGGAGGGCGAGCGGAAGGGGGCGGTACCTGGTCGGGCGGCAGGCGGCGGGATTCGACATGGCGAACACCTCGTGCTCGGGAGGAGGCGTGGAGCGGGGCTCTCATCCGAGCAACGGAGGGATCGCGGGGTTCATCTCACGCCGGCATCGCCCCGCATGATGGTCTGGGACCCGTTCCAGCTCTCCCCCGGCGACAGCTCGCGCGGCTTCCCGACGAGCGCCGCCTCGACGCACAGCATCTTCGTGTACTCGTCGGCGCCGAGGTCGGCGAGCGCGGCCGCCTTCTCGGGCCCGGGGTTCCAGACGACGACGTCCGGAAAGCCCGCGGACTCGACGCGGACCGTCGTCCGGCCGGCCGCGGCCGAATCGACCACCCGAAGCGCGCTCGGCGCGTCGAGGTAGATCCGGTCGACCTCGCCGTCGAACGCGACGGCGCGCTCCTCGTCGACCACGGTGGTGCGGCCGGCGGTCTTGTCGATGTAGCGCACGCCCTCCAGCCCCTCGACGACGGCCTGGCGCACGTCGGCGACGCGCAGGTAGCTGTGCAGGGCGCCGGTGAAGCGGAGCGGGCCGTCGCCGACATTCTCGAGCAGGAGGGCCAGCTGCAAGGCGCTCTGCGTGAGCCGCACCTCGTAGTGCAGCGCGAAGGCGTGCGGCCAGACCCCGCGCGTGTCCGGCGTGTCGCGCAGCGTCAGACGCGCGCCGGCGCTCTCGCCCGGCGCGTGCGACCAGCTGTCGGCGAGCTCCCACTCCAGCGTCCGCGCGAAGCCGTGCTTCGGCAGCGGCCCCAGCCCGGCGAACTGCGGGAAGATCACCGGCACGCCGCCGCGGATCGCGATGCCGCGGCGGAACTCGGAGCGCGGGCTGAGGTAGAGCAGCTCCTCCGCCCCCGCCTCGGGCACGTACGACACGACGTGCGCCCCGTGCAGGCACACCACCGCCCGCGCCCCGTTCGGCAGCGAGAGCTCCACCGCCGGGAGGCCGCCGGGCCCCGCCACGCGACGGGCCGTGCCTAACGGCCGGGGGTCAGTCACGCCGCAGCTCCGCGCGCCCGCCGAGCTGCGCGCGCAGCATCTCGCGCAGCGCGATCACGTCCGCGTCCCCCGCCACCAGCGCGCGCTTCGGCAGGTAGAACGCCTGGACGCGCGAGCGGAAGACGAGGAAGAAGTCCGGCGTCTCGACCGCCTTGGTGACCTCGCCCCAGCGCAGCTCCCCGCCGAAGAGGCGCGTGCTGGCGCGCACCCCGTCGTGGCCGATCGAGACGAGCTGCTCGTCGTCCGCGGCGCCGCGCGGCGCGCCGCCGTAGGCGAGCCAGAGCGCGCTCACCGGCACCAGCAGCGCGGCCAGCACTACCGGCGCCAGCGTCCACGCCAGGAAGCCGACGTCCACCGCCTCCCACCCGCCCCGCTCCCACTGGCGCACGAACAGCGGCCCCCCATTGAGCGCCGCGATCACGAGGAACGAGATGTAGAGCGGCCACAGCGGCAGCCCGCGCCGCGCGATCTGGGTGAGCGCGCGGTACGCCTCGCGCGGCTCCCAGCGGAATCGCGCGGCGACGGGGAGCGCCGCCTGGTGCTGGGCGCTCAGCGCGCGGCCCTCGCGGGACGAGCACTGCGCTTGCCGTTGCGGCTCGCGCCCCGCGTCGCGGTGCGCTTCGCCGGGCGCTTCGCCGACCGCTTCGCCGTGCCGCGCTTCGCGCGCCTGGGCGGGCGCGGGCTGTCGAGCAGCACGCCGCGGCAGCGCCGGGTCCCGCAGCGGCAGGCGTAGCGCTCGTGCCACTCGGACCGGAAGCGCCCGGTGCGCACGAGGTGGTAGTCGTAGGTGAGCTCGTCGCCCTCGGGGATGTCCTTGATCGCCTCGATGAACACTCGGCCGTCCTCGACCACCGAGCGGCAGTTCGGCGCGCAGGAGTGGTTGATGAAGCGCGACGCGTTCCCCCGCACGCCGCCGTCGATGACGGTCTCCTCGTCCACGTTGAAGAGCAGCGTGTGCACGTGCTCCATGTCGTCGTCGTTGTAGCGCTCGTCCCCCTCCTCGGGCGTGATCCGCTCGCCGACGTACTCGATGATCCGCGCCCCCTTCGGGATCGGCCGCCGCGCGAACACCCCGCGCCCGGCGATCGGCGACCTGCGTACGACCCACGCCCGACCGTCCACCTTGCCGTTCTTCTCAGTCATCGTGAAAAATGCGAGATACGAGATACGAGAGCAGCGATTCGCGATTCGCGATTCGCGAAGGGCCCCGGGATGCTCATTATAGCGTCCCGGGGCCCGTCGCGAATCGCGAATCGCGAATCGCTGCTCTCGTATCT
>DATFPD010000451.1:0-21031 GCA_035265005.1 Gemmatimonadaceae bacterium
GCCGCTCACCGGGTGCAGGTCGCACGCGAGCTCCCCCGCCCCGCTGGTGCCGCGCATGTCCACGAGCACGAGCTCGCGGCGCGCCCGCACCGCGGCCAGCGTCGCCGCCGCCTGCGCGGCCTGCTCGGTCGCCGCGAGCCCGGGCCCGCCGGGGAGGAACACCACCGGGTCGGGCGCGGCCCGCTCTCCGGTGGGCGGGAGCACTGCGACCCGGATCTCCACCATCCGCCCGGTCGGGGCGGCGCGGTTCTCGTTCGCCTGGAGCGTGCCGCAGCGCGCCTCCCCGGCGTACCCCGGCGGCGTGCACTGCGCGAGCGCGAGCGTCCGGTGGAGCGGGCGTGCGCCGGCGCCGCCGGCCGCCGCACTCGTCCCCGACGACCCGCAGCCGCCGGCCGCGCCGGCGAGCGCGGCGGCGAGCGCGGCCAATGCGGCCAGCCTGGACAGCCCGGTGAGGCGACGGCGGAGTGCGATCATCTCAACCCCGTGAGCTGGATGCCCCGCGTGAAGTGCCGCTGCGCGAGCGTGAAGACGACGAGGACCGGCACCAGCGCCGTCACGGCCGCCGCCATCTGGTAGGGCCAGTTGGCGAAGAAGAGCCCGTGGTAGCTGGCGATTCCAACTTCGAGGACGCGATGCTCGAGCGACCGCGTTACGATGAGGGGCCAGAGGAAATTCTTCCAGGCGTCGATGAAGGCGAACAGCGCCAGCGTGGCGATCGCCGGGCGCGCGCCCGGAAGCGCGACGCGCCAGAAGACCGTCCACTCGCCGGCCCCGTCCAGGCGTGCCGCGTCCTCGGCCTCGCGCGGAAGCGTGAGGAAGAACTGGCGCATCAGAAAGACCCCCCAAACGGCCACCAGCTCGGTCGAGACGAGCCCCGCCAGCGTGTCCACGAGTCCGAGCGCGTCCACGAGCAGGAACCGCGGGATGAGGAGCACGATCGTCGGCACCATGAGCGCTGCCAGGTAGAGCGCGAACAGCGCCCCGCGCCCGGCGAACCGGTAGCGCGCGAACGCGTAGCCGGCCGTGGCGCCGGTGATAACCTGCCCCGCGACGCTGAACGCCGCCAGCACGAGCGTGTTGGCGTAGAAGCGGGCGAACGGCAGCGCGGTGAGCGCCTCGGGGTAATTCCGCCAGCGAGGCCGGGCCGGGAGGATCGCCGGCGGGTAGCGAAAGACCTCGAGCTCGTCCATGAGCGAGGTCGAGACCATCCATAGAAAGGGCGTGAGGGCGACGCCGGCGAGCGCCACGGTGAGCGCGCCGCGGGCGACGCGTCCGGCGGTCGCGGCGCGGCGCCGCCCCTCGTCAGGCATGCTCGGCCGGCGGGCGCGAGAGCAGCTTCCACTGCGCGACCGCGAGCGCGGCGAGCAGCGCGAACAGCACCCAGCTCATCGCCGACGCGTAGCCCATCCGGCGGAACTCCCACGCGTTCTGGTAGATCTGGTAGACCACGACGTCGGTGGCGTGCAGCGGGCCGCCCTCGGTCATCACGTAGATCAGCGTGAACGAGTGGAACGACCAGATGACGCCGGTGATGAACAGGTAGACCGACACCGGCCGCAGGAGCGGCAGCGTCACGTGCCGGAAGCGCGCCCACGCGCCGGCGCCGTCCAGCCGCGCGGCCTCGTACAGGGCGTCCGGGATGCCCTGGAGTCCGGCGAGGTAGACGACCATCTGGTAGCCGAGACTGACCCACGCGCTCACGAGCATCACGGACGGCAGCGCGGTGCGCGGGTTCCCGAGCCAGTCGACCGGCGGAAGCCCCACGGCCCGCAGCCCGGCGTCGAGCAGGCCGTAGTCGAAGTCGAAGATCCACTGCCAGACGATGGCGACGGCCACCAGCGACGCGACGTACGGCAGGAAGAGCAGCGTGCGCAGCCAGCGGAAGGCGCGCGTCTGCCCGTTCACGACCAGCGCCGCGCCGAGCGCGAGCGCCATGGTGAGCGGCACGTAGAGCGAGTAGACGGCGGTGTTGCGCAGCGCGTTCCAGAACAGCGGGTCGCGCGCGAGCTCGGCGTAGTTCGCCAGCCCCACGAAGGGCCGGTCCCGCCGCAGCAGGTCCCAGTCGTGCACCGAGACGTAGAGCGCGAACAGCAGCGGGCCCGCCGAAAACACCACGACGTGCACGAGGCTCGGCGCCAGAAAGCCCCACGCCGCGAGCGTCTCGCGCAGCCACGGCGGACGGCGGCGCGCGCCGATCAGCCAGCCCACCGCGAGCGCGAGCAGCACCCCACCGAGCGTCACCAGCAGGTGCGTGAGTCCGACGGCGAACGTCGTCGGAAAGCGCGCCACGGAGCCGGCCGCGGCGGCCACCGCGGGATCGAGCGCGAAGCGCGACGCGCTCTCGCTGAGCCCCCGGACTCCGATCCGCAGCCAGCCCCAGTCGAGCCAGCCGGACACGGCGATGGCGGCCGCGCCGCTGGCGAGGAGCGACCTCGCCCACCAGTCCGGACGGCGCACCATGCGGTCGTACGCGGCGGTCAGCACGAGCCAGGGGAGGAGCGCGAGTCCAATCACGTACACCACCGCGTCGATCGACGAGCGCGGGCGGCGCACGACCGCGAACGCGCCGACGATGTCCCAATCCTCGCGGTCCTTGACCGGCGCCGTGACGATCTCGCGCCCCGGCAGGCGGAAGAGCTGCGCGCGGTCGTCGCGCAGCGCGCGGCGCCCGATCTCGGGCGACGGATGCAGGCTGGTGAGGAAGCGCCGCACGCTGTCGCGCTCGAAGTAGAGCGTCGGCGCCGGCCGGCCCATCCAGTCGTACGTCGCGCGCATCCAGCTCCGCACGGCGTCGCCGCCCGGCGAGAGGCGCGCGTCCGGCGCCAGGCGGTTGGCCTCGCGCAGCCGGATCCCGCGCGCGGCGGCGTACGCCTCGTGCGCCAGGAACGCGCGCTCGGCGCGCGCGCGGGCGCTCCACCGGGCGGCGGTCAGCGCGCCGCCGAACAGCAGCGCCACGATCCCGGCGAGCAGCGCCGGCGGGACGCGCCGGACGCCGCTCACCGCACGAGGATGGCGTCCACGCGCCGGGCGACGTCGGCGGTGACGGCGTGCACGTCCTCGCCGTTGATCAGCACGCGGTCGAGCACGTCGAACATCTGCGCCTCCACCTCGCGGAAGCGCGCGACGCGGGCGCCCCACGGCGGCGCGCCGCGCGGCACCTGCCAGACGAAGCCCGACTCGAGGCCGTACGGGTCGCCCGCAGCGGACAGCTGCACGGCCGGCATCGTCGCCAGCTCCAGCCCCGCCGCCAGCCGCCGGCGCTGCGCCTCGCGTCCGCTCATCCAGGCCGCCAGCTGGACGGCCAGCTTGCGGTGCGGCGTGTTGAACGGCACCGCGTACGCCGACGCGAAGATCACCGTGCGCAGCGGGTGGCCGGGCGACCGCGGGACCGACACCACGCCCAGGCGCACCCGCCCCTGCTCCAGGTGGCGTCTGATGTTCGGGACGAGCCAGTGGCCGCTGGTGAGCATCCCGACGCGGCCGCTGAAGAAGAGACGCTCCTCGGTACCGGTCGCGGCGCGGAACGCGTTGGGGCGCGGCGCGACGCCGAGCTCGCGGGGCAGGCTCGCCAGAAAGCGCACGACGCTGTCGGTCTGCGGCGAGTCCAGGTAGCCCGAGGCGCGCGTGCCGTCCGGGGAGAGGATGTCGCCGCCGGCGCTCCACAGCCACGCCTGCCACGCGAAGAAGCGCCGGTCGAGCACCGTGCCCCACTGGTCCACCGTGCCGTCGCCGTCGGTGTCGCGCGTGAGGGCCTTGGCCGCGCGCACGAACTCCTCGGTCGTCCAGTCGTTCGCGGGGTACGGGACGCCGGCCTGGTCGAACAGGGCGCGGTTGTAGAAGTAGACCATCGGCGTGAAGCCCTTGGGCAGGGCGTACACGCGCTCCCCGCGGGAAAACGTCGCGAGCACCGACGGGTAGAAGTCGTCCAGCTCGACGCCCACCCGCCGCGCGAACGGTGCCAGGTCGAGGAGCACGCCTTCCGTGATGAACGCCTGCGCGTCGACCCCGTCGAGGAGGAACACGTCGGGCGGCGCGCCGGCGCCGATCGAGGTGATGACGCGCTCGCGGTACTCGGCCTGGTTCGACACCGGGTCGTTGACGACGCGGACGCCCGGGTGGCGGCGCTCGAACTCGCGCCAGCTCTCGGCGTCGATCGCGTTCTCCTCGGGGGTCTGCCAGGAGGTGATGCGCAGAGTCACCGCGTCCTCGTCGCGGCCGCCGCAGGCCGGGGCGCCCGCGGCCGCCGCGCCGAGCGCGAGCGCGAGCAGCGCCGCGCGGCCGGGCCCGCCGGTCACCCGGTGACCGCGAACGCGCGCACCGGGAAGGTGCCGAAGCCGCGCACCTTGACCGGCACCGCGCTCAGGCGGAAGCCCTCGTCAGGCAGCTCCGCCAGGTTGCAGAAGTGCTCGCCGACCGGGATCCCGCGCCCCAGCAGCGCCGTGTGGGCGGGGCGCTCGAGGTCGGCGGTGTCGTCGATGTTGTACGAGTCGATGCCGACGAAGCGGGCGCCGGACCGCGCCAGCCACTCGGCGGCGTCGCGGGTGAGGAACGGGTGCCGGCCGCTCCAGTACTCCGGGGTGCGCCAGTGGCGGTCCCACCCCGTGTGCACCAGCACGCCGCGGTCGCGCACGTCCAGCCCGCCGAAGTCGGCGGCCGAAATCCCGCGCTCCCGGCGCACCGCCGCGCGCAGGACGACGCCCGACAGGTCGGCGACCGACTCCAGGGGCAGCGCGGCCAGGTCCGCGCCGTCGGCGAAGCGGTGGAACGGCGAGTCGACGTAGGTGCCGGTGTTCCCCACCATCTCGATGCGGCCGATCTGGAACTCGGTGCCCGGCGCATAACGCGAGCGCGAGTCCTCGCGGGAGAGGAAGTCGCAGACGTGCGGCGCCGGGAGGCCGTCGTAGGTGACCATCCCGTCCTCGACGGTGTGGCTCAGGTCGATGAGACGCATCACGCCTCCGGTTCGACGAACTGCAGCTCGTGGGTCCCGTCCAGCCAGAGCGTCACCGCCAGGTGCGGGCACTCGTCGGTGCCGGCGCGCTCGGGCTCGACCTCGCGGCCGTCGACCAGCACGCGGCCGATCGAGCGCCCGCGCACCGGGTGCTCCAGGGTGAGCGTGAGCGCGCCGCGCGGTAGACAGCGAACCCGGTAGCGCACCCCGGGGCGTGGCGCACCCTCCATCACGCACCCCTCGTCTGCCTCCAGGGTGAGTGCGGCGCGGCCGACGCGCAGGTTGGCGACACGGGCGTGGGGCCACTCGCGCGGCCAGTGAGGCGCGAGCCTCAGCTTCCGCGCGAGGGCGTCCGGGCGTGCGCCCAGCATGCCGGCGACGAACGGGAGCACGACCATGCCCGCCGACCACGCCTGGTCCGGGCATCCGCCGGCACTCTTCGGCTCGTCGCCGTGCAGCACCTCGTCGAACGCGCCCTTCGCCCGGTCGTAGCAGAGCATCGTGTTCGCGATCAGGCGCCGGAAGCCCGGCTCGCCGCGGTGCGCCGCGTAGTCGGCGAGCGACACCCACCCCGTGAACAGCGGCCACACGGCGCCGGCGTGGTACCCCGCGGGGTCGTACAGCGGATGTCCGCGCGGCAGCAGCCGCACGCCCCACGGCGCGGCGTACCGCTCCGCGTCCAGCGATTCGAGCGCCCGCGCGGCGCGCGCCCCGCCCACCGCGCCGAGCGCGACCGGCACCGCGACCAGCGCCGTCTCGTCAGGCACGAGCGCCCCGGCCGCCGTGCGGTGCAGTGCGACCCGGCCGGTGGCGGCGTCGACGAGGCGCTCGTCGAACGCGCGGCGGGCGGCCTCGCGCGCGCGGTCGCAGCGGTCGGCCGTGCGCAGGTCGGCCGCGGCACGCGCCACCGGCGCCAGCGCTTCGAGCGCCGCGATCCACACGGCGGCCAGGTAGGCGGTCGCCGCGCCGCCGCCGCCGAGCGGGCCCATCTCGATCCACCCGTGCCCCACGCCGGTGTTCTCCGGCAGCCCGTCCCGGTCGCGGTCGGTGGAGAGCACGAACTCGAGCGCCCGAACCGCGGCGGGCCAGAGCCGGCGCACGGTCGCGAGGTCGCCGCTCCAGCGCGCGTAGTCGGCGAGAAAGAGCAGAAAGAGCGGGGTGGAGTCAGCGGCGTCGTAGTGCGCGGAGCCGCTGGTGCTCAGCTCGTGGATGATCTTGCCGGTGACGTCCTGCGTGTCGGCGAGCAGCTCGAGGGCGAGCCTCGCCTCGTCGAACAGTCCGGCGGCGAGCAGCGCGAAGCCGGTCCAGCAGGCGTCGCGGCCGAAGAACCAGGCGAAGCCCGGCCTCGACTCGCTCCAGCCGGGGCGGCTCGCCGCGTAGCCCGCCATCAGTCCGGTGCCGATGCCCGGCGCGGACGCGACGAAGCTCGTCAGGCGCACCTTGGCCCACTCCAGCGCCATGTCCAGCGACGCGCTCGGCGAGCGCAGCCCGACGTGGCGGTCGTGGAGCGCGGCGGCGTGCGCGGCGCGGTCGGCCGCCAGCGCGCGGACGCCCGCCCGCTCGACCCGCGCGAGCCGCGCGGCGAGCCCGCTCACGCCCCGGGTGCTGGCGGCGAAGGTCAGCCGCACCGGCGCGGACAGCTCGGCCGTCACCACCACGCGCGGAGCGTCCGCGTGCTCGGTGAAGCGGAGCGTCACCGGGCCCTCGACGTGCAGCAGCGCGGCGTGGCGCTCGTCGCGACCGACGAGGGCGATGCTGACCGCGTCGTCGCCGACGCCGCGGGTCACGGCGATCGGCTGGAGGAGGTCGGGTGGCATCGGCCACTGGAGGCGCAGCGGCAGGCGCATCGTTAGCTCCAGGCGCGGCGGAACGCCCGCGGCGCCCGACGCCGGGATGGCGGCGCCGCGGTCGTGGTACTCGACCACCGCCGCCCCGTGCTTCACGGGCACGAACACCCGCTCCTCGACCGCGCGCGCGCGCGTGCGGAGGCGGCGGATCACCTGCCCCGGGACGACCTCCACCGACTGCGCGTCAGGCACCTCGCCGTCGACCCGCACGTCGATGCCGCCCGAGAGCACGCAGAGGGGATGCACCCAGATCTCCCGCACGCCCAGCCGCTCGCCGCCCACGACCAGCGCCCGCCGGCCGGCGACGGTGAACGGGTCGTCCGCGCGCGCGAGCGACGTCAGCGTCACCGCGCCGACGGCCGCCGGGAGCTCGGCGCCTAGCGAGGCGACCGGCGCGTCGGCGCGGCCGAGCGCGGCGGGTGGAGCGTCCGGTCGCGGCCACCACCGCGAGACGGCCGGCGTGCGCCGTACGAGCAGGTCCAGCGCGTTGCCCGCCAGGCGGTCGCGCTGCGTGGCCAGCGTGCGGTCGGCGGCCGCGAAGTGGAGGTGCGCGCCGACGCACATCACACGCCCGCCGCCGGCGACGTACTCCCAGGCCACGACGCGGCCCGCCTCCAGCCGCAGGAACGCGCGCTCCACTCCCACCACCCGCCCGCGCGCGGGCCAGGCGGGCGCCGCGTAGACCGCGCGCGCCACGCGCTCGCCCGCCGTCGCGCGCCAGCTATCGGTCCCCCGGACGAACCCGTCGAACAGCGGGTGCGGCCCGTAGCCCTGGACGCCGCGGACACGCGGGAAGTCCGGCCAGTCGCCGAAGTCGTCTGGCCGGAGCGGGTCGTCGGCGTCGCGCCACTCCCCGACGCCCACGTCGTTAGGTCCCTGAGGCTCGAGGCCCAGCGGGGCGACCAGCGTCGCGGCGAGCAGCGTGAGGAGCATCGGGCCGCCGGCGGAGAGGCGCGCCCGGAGCGCGGCCAGTGCCGCGGGGGCCGGCGACGGCACGGCCGAGCCGGCGTGGATCCACACGACGTCCGCCTGGCGCACGGCCGTCGACGCCGAGAGCAGGTCGCCGAGGCTGGTGGCGATGACGTCCCACCCGGGCCGCGAGCGGATCCAGTCGAGCGCCGCCACCTCTTCGGCGCCCGCGGCGTCGCCGGCGACGTAGAGCGCGCGCCGCCGCCGTCCCCCGGCGGTCGTCACAGCTCGACCTCGATCGCGGTGCCCAGCGGCGCTTCGCGCGCGGGAGCGTCGTCGACGGCAACGCGCACGCGGTCGCCGGCGACGGTGACGTCGAGCGTCGCGCCGCGCACGCGCACGCCGGTCGCCTGCGCCAGCTCGAGCCCGAAGGGCAGCGGGTCGACCGTGACGCCGCCCCCGCGCGGCCGCACGCCGACGACGTACTGGAGGATCAGGTCGTTCACCCAGGAGTGCTGGTAGTCGTCCACGCCGCGGTACGCCGACCCGTGGCCGGTGAGCGGGTTGTAGTGCTCGAACGAGGTCGGGCGCCGGACGTCGCCCTGGTCGAACATCATGTGGACGAAGCGTCGCAGCAAGCCCGCCGCCGCCTCGCGCAGGTGCGGCCCCGGCCGCCGCGCCACCGCCGCGAGCGCCTCGACGAGGTGGCTGTTCGTCATCGGCCAGACGCGGCCGTTCCACGGGCAGGCGTGCCGCTTCCCCTTCCACTCGCCGTGGGCGCTGAACAGCGGGTCGTCGGCGGAGGACGACGGCACCGGGAACGGGGTCCAGAAGCGCGCCGGGTCGAAGAGGTTCTGCTCGAGCCCGTCCAGGTGCTCCGCGCTCACGACGTCCGTCATGTACGGGTAGAAGCAGACGGCGGCCTTCACGCCCGTGCGCCGGCCGGTCCGCGGGTCGACGTCCGAGAACATCCCCTCCTCGGCGTCCCACATGCGGGTTCGCAGTGCGTCGGAGGCGCGTTCCGCCAGCGCGCGCCACCGCGCCGCGGCGCCTGGCGAGCCGGCGGCGCGGGGCGCGAGCCGCTCGAGGCAGCGGAGGAGCGAGTACGCGTACACGGTCACGTCCACGCCCTTCAGGCGGATGCGGTTCTCCCAGCCGTAGCGGTCGGCGCTCGGGTCGACCGCCTGGTAGCGGGACATGTACTCCTGCCCCGTCTCGTACTGGTCCACCACGTCCACCATCCCCGTCCGGTCGGCGTCGCGGGTGCCGAGCAGCCACTCCGCGTAGCGCGATAGGGCGCGGTACGCTTCCCCGGCGAACGTGTCGTCAGGCGCGATGTCGTCCAGCGCGAGCACCGCGCCGCCCCAGTCCGCGTGGTAGAAGTCGGTGCCGGCGAGGTGGTTGGCGTAGATCCGCCCGTGGAACGAGCCGTCCGGCTTCTGGTGCGCGAAGAAGGTGCGCAGCACGCCGCGGGCGAGCGACGGGTCGTCCAGCCAGCGGAGCTCGCGCGCGTGGCAGGGGGCGCTGTAGGCGATTGGCTGGTGAAAGAAGTCCGGCCCCTCGCAGACGCTCGGATGCGCGTAGTTGCCGAGTCCCGGCTCGACAGCCTGAAGCGTGAGGCCGTACCAGCGGTACCAGTAATAGCGCTCGAGGTAGGGGTCCGAGCATCGGAACGCGGGGGCCCGCGCGAACAGCTCCTTCCATCGTCGCCGGCTCGCCACGCCGAGCGACGCGGCCCCCGCCGCCACCGAGCGCCCGGAGATGCGCGAGCTCGGCGCGGTGCTGGGCGCGGGCGGAAGCTCCGGCGTCAGGCGCATGGCGAAGGTGGCCGAGGCGTGTCCTTCCTCGCCGGCGGCGGGGATCGCGTGGTGGAGCGCGGCGAAGAGAAGCCCCTCCTGGTCGAGTCCCTCCATCCGCACGTCGCGCGGCAGCGCCGCGCCGCGCCAGCGCTCGCGGAACGGCGCGAGCCGCCAGTGCGGCTGCGACGCGGTGCGCTCGCTGAGCGACGCCGCCCAGCTCGTCGCCTCGCCCCGGCACGCGAGCTCGGCGGAGACGCGCATCGGCACGTCCCGGCGGTCGCGCACGGTGCGCGCGAACGCGAGCGCTCCCTTCCACACGACGCTCGACGCGTCCACGTCCGGCCCCGGCTGGGCGGTCCAGGCGACCAGATGCAGCCGCCTGCGCGTGCGCGGCTGCCTGACGCTCCACTCGGACGCGAAGATGCCTCCGGGCTGCACCGAGAGTACTTCGGTCGCGCCGCCGCCGTCGCCGAGCGCGTACTCGACCGTCAGCTCCGCGGGCGTCCATCGGCGCGAGGTGGGGCGGAGCGGCAGCTCGGTGCCGTCGTCCTCCAGCACCGAGACCGTGAACAGCGGCCCGAAGGCGTACTGGAAGACCGTGGCCTCGTCCCAGAACCCCGGCGCGTCCAGCCAGAGCGGAAACGGGGGCGCGAAGATGATCGCGTCCCCGCAGCCGAGCTGCCACTTGTCGTCGCGCGCGAGGAGCTCGAGCGGATCGATCATGGACGGCGAGGGACGCGCGACTTGGGACGCGGGCTGCCGATCTCGTCGTGAGTCCCGCATCCCGCATCCCGCGTCCCGTCGTTGTTCATCCCAGCTTCGCGATCTGCTCCAGAATCTCGCTGCTCTGCCGCCGCTGGCCGGGGTTCTCCTCCACGTGCGCCCAGCGGATGACGCCGTCCTTGTCGATCAGAAAGTAGGCGCGGTTGGAGAAGAAGCGCTCCTCGTGCAGGACGCCGTAGAGCCGCGAGACGTCGCGCTTGAAGTCGCTCAGCATCTGCGCCTGGATCTTGTGCTTGTCGCGAAACTCCGAGAGCGAGTAGTGCGAGTCGACGCTGATCGGCAGCACCTCGACGTCGCTCCTCGCGTACTGGTCGAAGTCGTCGCGCATCTCGCAGAGCTCGGCGGTGCAGACGCTGGAGAACGCGAGCGGGAAGAAGGCGAGGAGGACGTGCTTCTTGCCGCGGAACGACGCCAGCGACACGGTCTCGCCGCTGGTGGACCTGAGCGAGAAGTCGGGCGCGCGCTCGCCCACGGCGGGGACGCGGCTCTGCGATGCGACGGCGGTCATGCGACTCTCCAGCGGAAGGGAGAAAGGAGCGCGCGGGGCGGGAAGCTATCCGCGCGGGGAAAGTGCGGCAAGCGCGCCGCTGGGGCGAGCCGCGTGTCCGGGAGCGTGTCGATTCCGTGTCCCTCGCCGGTGACAGCGCGACCGAGGGGTGTTCTGGCAAGTCACGGTCTCACAACCGGTTAGCGTCACGGTACGGCGGGCACGGCTCGTGTATTCCGGGCCATCGGACCCCCACGACTGGAGCTCGTACGATGCAACGCCCAATGATGGCCCCCACAGTCTGGATCGGCGCGCCCGAATGCCCACTGCGCCATCCAGGAAAGAGCGCGGCCGCACCGACGGCGGCCCAGCGCGGCCGCGACCGCGCGGCGTCGCCCGCCACTCAACCTGCCGGCACGCGCGCGGAGTTCCCGCGCGGCGCGCACGCGTCGTCAGGCGCTCGGCCGAAGCAGGCCGCCCCGTCCGCACGGTGAGCGCGGACGGGGCGGAGGTCTGACGGAAGGGTCCTGTCGCGAATCTTGCATCGCGATCGTACAGTGGAGCGGATGGGGCTCGAACCCACGACCCCCTGCTTGCAAAGCAGGTGCTCTCCCAGCTGAGCTACCGCCCCTCGACGACCGTCGTAATATATCGCGAACGGGACTCTACCGGGAGGCGCAGATGCCGACGATGTCCGCCGCGGACGCGAAGCACGTGATGATCCAGTGTCAGTTCTGCGAGACGTGGAACCGCGTCGACGCCGCGCGCGCGGCCGACCGCCCGAAGTGCGGGAAGTGCGCGCGTCCGATGCTCATGGACCGCCCGGTCGCGCTGCGGGACGACACCTTCGCGCGCACCGTGCAGGAGAGTCAGATCCCGGTGCTGGTCGACTTCTACGCCGACTGGTGCGGCCCCTGCAAGATGATGGCGCCGGCGGTGGACGCCCTCGCCGCCAAGTACACGGGGCGCGCGCTGGTCGCGAAGCTCAACACCGACCAGGCGCAGCGCACCGCCGGCGGCTTCAACATCCGCGGCATCCCGACGACGATCCTCTTCAAGAACGGCCAGGAAGTGGCGAGGCACACGGGCGCGGTACCGCTGGCGGGGTTGGAAGCTCTCTTACAAAAGGGGCTTTCGTAGGGCTGTTGCGAGGTGCGAGGTGCGAGATGCGAGATGCGAGAAGTGCCCCGGGAGGGGTTCCCGGGGCACTTCTCGCATCTCGCACCTCGCACCTCGCAACAGCTCCCGCACCCATCTCTCACTCGTGAGCGGGCAAGGGCTCCATGCTCTCCGGGTCGTACGGCACCTGCACCTGGTCGCGGAAGGGGGACGTCATCAGGATCACGCGCATGCGCGGGAAGGCGTCCATGAACGAGGTGTAGCAGAGGCCCCAGGTTCCCAGGAAGAAGAGGAACGCCGCGATCTCCGGCAGGCCGAAGGGGCGGACCGTGATCGTCGGGTAGAGCGACGGGTACACCTCGAGGTAGCGCTGGAGCCAGGTGCCGAGCAGGCTCACGACGGCGAAGAAAATCATCGTCGGCGCGTAGAGCTTGGCCGTGCGCGAGAGCAGGCCGAGGAACGGCACCAGGAAGCAGAGGAAAATGAGCGAGAAGGAGAAGCCGATCCACGGCTGGCGGAACCGCTCGCCCATGAAGTGCGTCTCCTCCGGCATGTTCCCGTACCAGATGATCAGGAACTGGCTGAAGGTCAGGTAGCCCCAGAACGCGGTGAAGGCGAAGCAGAGCTTCCCGATGTCGTGGAGGTGGTTCTCGGTGATCAGCGAGTAGGCGCCGAGGTGGCGGCGCCACCACATCGTGAGCAGCTGCCAGCTCATGACCGCGCCCAGGATGCCGGTCATGAACGACCACCAGCCGTAGAGCGTGCTCTGGAAGTGCATGTCGAGCCCCATCGACAGGTCGAACGAGAGAATCGACCAGCCGAGGCCCCACACCAGCGCCATCACGACGGCGAGCGTGCCCTGGAAGGAGTGCGTGGAGAAGATCTCGCGGCGCTCCTCGCGGAAGGCGCGGCGGAAGCCGTCGCGCATCCCGCGCGCCCAGCTCGCGCCCCACTCCGGCAGGAGCCCGACGTCGAGGCGCACGGAGGAGCGGACGAACCAGAGCTGGAGCAGCGTGATGATCAGGAAGACGCCCAGCACGCGCACGGTGAAGAACGTCGGCGCAAGGTAGATCTCCTTCTCGTGCGCGGGCGGCCGCTCGTCGAACCAGGGGAAGATGTGGCCGCGCCCCACCAGCACCGACAGCGCGAGCAGCACCCACGCGGCCGGCAGGAACGCCACGTACCCCTCGAGAAAGCGGACCACCGGCCGCGACCAGCGCGCCGTGGTGATCCGCTGCGCGGCGACGAACATGACCGCGGCCGAGGAGATAATGGTGAAGAACAGCCAGTTGTAGTGGAACGCCCGCCAGGCGCGGTCGGCGCGGTCGCCGTCCGCGGTGTCGCCGCCTAGAAAGAACGCGGCCGCCCAGAGCAGCAGTCCGATGACGGCGAGCGCGGCGCTCCCCGTCTTGAGGGCGCGTGGGATGGGCCGCGAGGTGGCGGCGATGACCTCTTCCCGCGTCGGAGGCACGGGCTCGTGCAGGCTCATCTCGGGGGCCTCGGCGTGGTGGAGCGGCGCGCCGCGCTGTCCGTCGCGGGGCCGATGGTGGGCTGACCGCGCGCGGCGGCTTCCGCGGCCGGCGTGCCGGGCACCGCGGCCGGACCGGCGGTGGCGCTGGCCGGGCCCGCGGTGTCGCGCAGGGTCACGTTATGCGGCATCGGCCGCTGCGGGCCGGTCTGCGTGGGGCCGGGGAGCTTGTCCCCCGTCTCGCCCGGGAGCCCGAGGGGCCCGATCGGGACCGGACTGCCGAGCTTCCCCTGGAGGCCGCGGACGTAGTTCACCACGTCCCAGCGGTCGGCCTCCTCGATCCGGTTGTACGGCGGCATCAGCCCGCGGCCGTTGCGCATCATGCCGAAGATGTAGCCGTCCGAGCGGTTCTGCGCCTGCGGCGCGATCAGGCTGATCGCGAACGCCGGCTGGTAGCGCGTGACCGCGCCCGTCCCCGCCCCGTTGTCGCCGTGGCAGACCGCGCAGTTGATCGAGTAGTACTTGCGGCCGTTGACGAGCGAGGCCTCGGTGACCGGGTGCGGGTTCGCGAGCCCCGACATCGAGTCGACGGTCATCGGCGTGGGCGCGTACGACACCTGGAAGGCGGCCACCTGCGTGCCCAGCGTCGACACCGAGAGCTGCGGGTTCCCGCGGAACGGGACGGTGTCCGACTTCGACTCCCACGGGTGCACCGACGGCTGCTCCTTGAAGTCGGTGAACCACTCGCATCCCGACAGGGAGAGCGCGGCACTCAGCGCGGCGATCGCGGCCAGCGGAGCGCGGGACGGGGGATGGGGGATGGGGGACGAACTGCGCTCGGGATCCTTCGCTTCGCTCAGGACAGGCTGTCCCGACGCACCGCATCCCTCATCCCCCGTCCCCCGTCCCCTCTCCATCTGAGTCAAGTCTCTACCTCTCACCGCGCACCTCCACCGCCCCGTGGCGGCGCAGCAGGTCTTCGGCCACGCGCAGGCGGTCGGGCGGCGTCTCGATGTAGATGCCGTAGTCGCCGCCGCTGAAGCGCGGGTCGTAGCCGACGACCGTCGACAGGCGCGGGACGCGCGCGTTGGCGAGGAGGCCGGCGACGGTCGAGAGGGAGCCGACGAGCACCATCACCTCGAAGCCGAAGATCGTGTAGGGGACCCAGGAGGCGACCGCCTTCCCGCCCACCACCAGCGGCCAGTACTTCGACGACCAGATCGCGATCCAGTAGCCGAAGGTGCAGCCCAGGACGCCGCCGATGAGCGTGAAGCGCCGCACGACGCTCGTCGGCGCGTGCACCGCGTGCTCGATCTCGTGGCGGGGGGTCGGCGAGTAGACCGTGAAGTCGCCGACCTTCTGATGCTTCAGCTCGTCGATCGCCTCGACCAGCGAGTCGAGGTGCGGAAAGACCCCAATGACGCCGCGCATCACTCGTGCTCCCCGGGGGTGTCCGGCTCGTAGTCGACGTGTCGCCCCGAGACGTCGATCGCGTCCGCGTGCGGGTGCGCCACGCGCATTTTGGGCGGCACGATCTCCTTGACCTCCGCGATGGCGACGACCGGCAGCTGCTTGATGAACAGCAGGAACCACATGAAGAACCAGCCGAAGCTGCCGAGCAGGATCGCGTAGTCGACCCACGTCGGAATGTAGCCGGACCACTGCCACGGCTCGAACTCGTGTGAGAGCGACGGCACCACGATCACGAACCGCTCGAACCACATCCCGATGTTGATGAAGATCGAGAGGAAGAAGAGCCAGGCCGGGTTCCGCCGCAGCTTCTGGGAGAAGAGCGACAGCGGCATGACCATGTTGCAGGTGTAGAGGATCGCCGAGGACCACCACCACTGGCCCCAGATGCGGTTGGCGAAGAAGTCCTGCTCGAACTTGTTGCCGCTGTACCAGGCGATGAACCACTCGGTCATGTACGCGCAGCCGACCACGAGCGACGTGAAGAGGCAGAGCTTGGAGGCCGCGTCCAGGTGGTTCAGCGTGACGTAGTGCTTGAGCCCGAAGAACTTCCGGATCGGAATGATGATCGTGAACACCATCCCGATCCCCGAGAAGATGGCGCCGGCGACGAAGTAGGGCGGGAAGATCGTCGTGTGCCAGCCGGGAGTCAGCGCCATCGCGAAGTCGAACGACACCACCGAGTGCACCGAGAGCACGAGCGGCGTCGAGAACGCGGCGAGGAAGAGGTACGCCCGGACGAAGTGCCGCCACTCGCGGTCGGTGTTCCGCCAGCCGAGGGAGAGGATCGAGAAGATCGTCTTGCGGACCGGGTTCCGCTCGCGGTCGCGCAGCGTCGCGATGTCCGGGATCAGCCCGATGTAGAGGAAGGTGCTCGAGACCGTGAAGTACGTGAGGATCGCGAACACGTCCCACACCAGTGGGCTCTTGAACTGCGGCCAGATGAGCCGCCAGTTCGGGTACGGGATCAGCCAGAAGAACTTCCACGGCCGCCCGAGGTGCAGGATCGGGAAGAGCGCCGCCGTCATGACCGCGAACACGGTCATCGCCTCGGCGCATCGATAGATCGTGGTGCGGAAGCCGGCGCGGAACAGGTACAGGATGGCGGAGATCAGCGTCCCCGCGTGGCCGATGCCGACCCAGAAGACGAAGGTGATGATGTACACCCCCCACATGACCGGGGGGTTGTAGCCGGCGACGCCGAGCCCCTCGTGGATCTGGTACATCCACGCGGAGATGCCGATGAGCAGGCAGAGGATCGCGGTGCCGAGCAGCGCGAACCAGCCGAGCGTCGGCCGGAGCGTGCCGATGATCTCCCGGTCTACCTGCTCGTAGTCGCGGACCGCGGGGAGCTGGACGTTGGCCGTCGCGATGTTCGGGCGCCGCGGCGGCTCCTCCCCGTCGACGCGCGCGACGCGCGGCGGAGCGATCGTGGCCATGCTAGTGCTCCCCTCCCGCCGGCGCCTGCTCCGGCTGCCCCGGCCCGAGGTGCGTGACCTTCTTCAAGTAGACCACCGCCGTGTAGGTGCTGAGCTCGTCGAAGACGTGGTACGCGCGCCGGTCGTTCACCAGCTGCGCCACCGACCACGTCTCGTCCGAGGCGTCGCCGAAGGTGATCGCGCGCGAGGGGCAGGCCTGCGCGCAGGCGACCGTGAACTCGTCAGGCTGGAGCGCGCGCTTCTCGAGCGAGGCGCGGTTCTCCGCCTCGCGGATGCGCTGGACGCAGAAGGTGCACTTCTCCATCACGCCCTTGCCGCGCACCGTGACGTCCGGGTTGAGCTGCCAGTCGAGCGGCTCGGGGAACGCGTACTGCTCGCGGTTCGGCTCGCCGTAGCCGAACCAGTTGAAGTAGCGGACCTTGTACGGGCAGTTGTTGGAGCAGTAGCGGGTGCCGACGCAGCGGTTGTACACCTGGACGTTGAGCCCGTCCGGTGAGTGGTAGGTCGCGTAGACGGGGCAGACCGGCTCGCAGGGCGCGTTGCCGCAGTGCTGGCAGAGCATCGGCACGACGCGCGTCTCGAAGTTCGGGTCGAAACGCTGGTCCTCGTGCTCGGCGCCCTCGTAGTAGCGCTCCAGCCGGATCCACGCCATCTCGCGCCCGCGGGTGATGTTCGAGCCCCACCCCGTGCGGTCGGGCAGGAACCGCGGACCCTGCCACGCGGCGCCCACCGTCGGGATGTTGTTCTCGGCGTAGCATGCGGTGACGCAGGCCGAGCATCCCGTGCAGCGCGCGAGGTCGATCGTCATCGCCCAGCGCCGCTTCGCCATCCCGCTCCAGTGGTCGGGGCCGTACATCCCCAGGTCCTTGGAGTCGGGGTCGCCCAGCAGGCCCTGCGCGTCGTTCGCCGTCGGCGAGCGGAGGCCGGGGAGGAAGGCGTGCGTGGTGTCGCCGGGGAACTCGTGCTCTCCTTCGTTCGCGTCGTGGCCCGCGCCGGTGGCCGCCTCGGGTCCGCTGGCGACTCCAGCCTGGTGCTCGCCGCCCGAGCCGCCCGCGGCCGCGCCCTCGCCCCCCGCCGCGCCGCCGGTGCGCGGCTGCTCGCCCTGCGGTCGAACGTCGCGGCCGGAGCCGGGGGTGCCCTGGGTGGCGATCTCGTCGGCGTGCTCGCCGCCGGTGGCTGGGCGGGCCGCGCCGACCTGCGCGCCGCTGGCCGAGTGGGGGACGATGAGCGCCTGGCCGATGCCGCGCCCGTGCTGCCGGCCGGACCCCTCGGTGGTGACGAGCCTAACGTGATCGCCCGCTCTGGTGACCTGCGCCCTGGTCTGGGTGAGCGCGAGCTGACCGGCGCCGTCCTCGACCGCGCCGAGCAGGTCGTAGGCGTTGACGCCCACGCCGTCAGCGTAGCGGCCGTAGCCGGTGAGGTGCAGGTCGCGCTTGTTCACCGGCGCGTTCACCGCGCCCCTGTGCCCGCGCCCGAGCGCGACCGCCACGGTGTCCGGGCGAATGCCGAGGTACAGGTACGCCGGCGCGGTGACCGTCCCCGATTGCGTCGTCACCGTCAGCAGGTCGCCGTTCTCGACGCCGAGCCGCCGCGCCGTCTGCGGGTGCATCTCCACCCACGACTGCCACGCGACCTTGCTCACCGGGTCCGGCAGCTCCTGGAGCCAGGGCTTGTTGGCGCCGCGGCCGTCGGCGCCGAGCTGGGACGTGGGGTAGACGACGAGGTAGTAGTCGCCCTGTGTGCCCTCGATCCCGCGCGCCGGCGCCGGGGCGGGCGCCGTGCGCGCCGGGGCCGCGCCGCCGGCGAGCGCCGACCCGGCGGCCATGCCGCGCGGCAGCGCCGCGGCGAGCCCGGCCTGTCCGCCCGGGAAGCGGCTGGTCAGCCAGCTCCGGTAGTCGGCGAAGCCGTAGCGGGCCGCACTGGTCTGGTCCGCCTTCCCGGCCGCGATCAGCACGTCGGCGGTCGCGCGGGTGTCGAACACCGGGTCCATCGTCGGCTGCTGGAGGCCGAGCGTACCACTCACCGGCTCGGCGTCGCCCCAGCTCTCCAGCGGATGGTGGTCCGGGAGGACCAGGTCGCACAGCTCCGTCGTCTCGTCCGGGTAGCTGGAGAAGCTGATCTTGACCGGCACGCGGGCGAGCGCCTCGCGGAAGCCCATCGACTTCGGCATCGAGTAGACGGGGTTCACGCCGCGCACCATCAGCATCGGCACCTGCCCCGCCTTCATCCGATCGAGCAGCGCGCGCAGGTCGGCGTGCGACGCGACGCGGTCGTACGACGCGTAGCCCTCGCCCGTACGGATGGTCGTGCCGACGTTGCCGGCGGCGCGATTCAGCTCGGCCACGGCCAGCGCGAGCTCCAGCGCGTCCGGCCCGGTCCCGCCCGCGAGCACGAGGCTCGGGCGCGTGGACGCGAGCTCGCTCGCCAGGCGCTGGAGCTGCGCGCCCTCGACGCCGGCCGCCGTCGCCGCGGCAGCGACGTCGCCGCCGGCGCGGAGCGCGTTGGCGATGGCCAGCTCCGAGCCGGCCTTGCACGGGATCCACTCGTCGGCGTTGAGACCCGTGAGCGAGCGACGGGGGCCGATGTAGACCATGCGCGGCCCGCCCTCGGCGCGCGCGCGCGCGTCCGCCCAGTCGAGCTGCTGCGGGACGGAATGGCCCCAGCTGTCGAGGAAGTCCGCGCCGAACGAGACGACCAGGCGCGCGGCGCCGAAGTCGAGCCGGGGCCACGCGGCGCCGTAGGTGCGGCGGTTCGCTTCGACCACGGCGCCCGGCAGGTCGGCGTCGACGCTCAGGTGCGCGGGCATGCCGAAGCCCGCGAGCCACTGGTCGAGGAACGCCGGGAAGCTTCCCGTCTCGTGCTGGTTCAGGAACGCCGCGCCGCCCGCCTGACCGCGGCTGCGCGCCTCGCCCAGGAGCTGGCTGAGGCGCTGCATGGCGGTGTTCCAGTCGGTGGCGACGAGGCCGTTGCCCTGGCGGATCATGGGGCCGCGGTAGCGGTCCGGGTTGTAGAGCCCCTGGAGCGCCGCCTGGCCGCGGGCGCAGAGCGCGCCGCGGTTGACCGGGCTCGCGAGATTGCCTTCGAGCTTGATCGTGCGCCCGTCGCGCGTCTCGGCGATGACACCGCAGCCGCCGCTGCACTCGCGGCAGGTGGTGGCGTAGTAGTTGGAGACTCCCGGGACGGTCTGGTCCGGGTGCTGGACGTACGGGATCAGCCGCCCGACGTCCTCCGTGCCGCACCCGACCGCGGCGGTGGCGGCGCCGGTCGCACCCAGGATCTTGAGAAAGTCGCGGCGCTTGACGCCGGGGGAGCCGGGGGGAGTGCTCATTCAGAGAGTACCCTGTGGGTGAGCATCAAACGTTGCGAGGCGCGAGGTGCGATCCCCCGCGTGGCCCGGGACTCGGTCGAGCCCCGAACGCAGCGAAGTGTCGCAGCTCGCAACGCCTCTAGTAGTGGCACACCGCGCAGTCGTAGCGCGCGCGCTTGCGCTGGCCGGTGAGGGAGTTGCCGCCCGGAATGTCCGGGATCTCCGGGTTCGCCTCGCGGGTCTGCGCGCTGGCCTCCCGAACGAGGGAGAAGCCCGAGCCGCCGCCGTGCGACGCGTCCGCAGTCTTGCCGGCGGCCGGGGCGGCGCTCGAGCCGCCTCCCTGCGTCGGGAAGCCGGCGGCCCGCGCGCCCTCGGCCGGGTCGTAGCCGTTCACGTGGCAGTTGACGCACCAGCCCATGTTGAGCGACGCGTACTGGAAGACGCGGTTCATCTTCTGCACCTGCCCGTGGCAGGTCTGGCAGGTGACGCCCGCGTTCACGTGGCGCATGTGCGGGAAGCGCACGTAGCGCGGGACGCGATGGATGCGCACCCACGGGACGGGCTGCTTCTTCGCCCAGTACTGCGTGAGCTTCTGGAGGTCGGGGCTCGGGTTCTTGGCCGCGTGGCCGAGTCGCGCCGGCAGGTTTGGTCCGATGATGCTGTGGCAGCCCATGCAGGTGCCGAGCGCCGGCATGCCGGGGTCGGGCGACTTGTTCGCGGCGAAGTGGCAGTACAGGCAGTTCATGCCCAGCGTCTGCACGTGCCGCGGGTGGGGGAAGTTGATCGGCTGCGCCGGCTGGTGTCCCTGGTCGGACGACGCGGCGCTGTAGCCCCACGGCCCCGTCGGCGCGAGCGTGTCGATCGCGTCGCCGGTGGCGGGAGTCGCGGTGCTGCTGCTGGTGCCGGCGCTCGGCTGCTGCGGTTGCTGCGGCTGCTGGGGTGACTGCGGGGCGGCGCGGAGGAACGCGGCGCCGCGATAGGCGGAGAGTGCGGTGGCGAGCGCGGCGATGGCGATGACGCCAGGCACGGCCGCCCACTTCCTCCGAAATGTCATCCTCGCGACCTTGCTGTTGTCTGGAGTGAACCAGCCGAGCGCCCGATTTGTGAACTATTTCACAAGCCGGTCACGAACGCGCGAAAGCTGTACAGGCCGCGTGGCCGGCGCAAGAGCCGCACCGCTGCGGCGAACGCACGACGAATGACATGCGAGAAATGCTGCTCCTCGTGCTGTGCGTCGCGATCGCGGCGGTGATCGTCGGGTACGCGCTGCTGCGCCGTTACGCGCGCGACTTCCTGCGCGCGCGCGGCCGCCGCTCCGATCGCACACCCGCGTCGATGTCGCTGGACGCCGAGCCGTTCGAGCTCGCGCGTGGCGGCGACGCGCGCGGCGATGCGCGCGGCGATGCGCGCGCCGACGCGCGGCTGCGCGGGTGGCTCGTGCGCGCCGGTCCG
>DATFPD010000452.1:0-8085 GCA_035265005.1 Gemmatimonadaceae bacterium
CGGGATGCGCAGTCTCCCGGGGCCGGCATCCTGTTCACCATCCTGTGCATCCTGTCGCAGTTCGTCCTGTCAAAATGCCGTTCCCCGTTGCCTTCCAGAGCGATTCCCGAGTCGGTCGATCATAAGCGCAGCCGACCCACACCGGACGGGTCCCTCGATCGATCAGCTCTGTCGACTGTATGAACCGCGGAGGGCGCGGGGGGCGCGGAGGACGGCCTGTCGGGCAGTCCTCCGCGCCCCCCGCGCCCTCCGCGGTTCAGGCAGTCGACAGGCCGTGCCCGAGTCGCCCCGGCAGAGGGCCGGACCGGTGTGCCCTCCGCCGCGCTGCTAGGCCGCCTCGTCGGTCACCAGCTCGCCGGCTGTCGGCGCCACCACCGGCGCCGGGGCGGGCACGATGGCGGGTCCGACGTCCACTGCCCTCACCTTGCGCACGACCGCCACGCAGGAGAGGGTCGCCGCCACCGCGATCGCGCCGACGACGTCGAACCGCTGGAGCGCGCCGTCGGGCGCCTGCACGATGATCAGCCCCGAGAGCAGCGACGCCAGCCCCGCGGCGCACTGCTGGATGGAGGACGTCACGCTCATGAAACTGCCGCGCGTCTGCGGCGCCGAGCTCGACGTGACGAGCGCCAGCGCCGGCACCATCCGGCCGCTCACCACGACGACGAACGCCGTCGTCACGGCGAGCGCGGCCGCGAGCGGCACCGGCCGCAGGGCGGTGAGGTTCGTCAGCAGCAGGATGGGCGCGACCGACACGCAGGCCATCACGACGAACGTGCGCGCCTTGCCGAAGCGGTCGGACAGGCGCCCGATCGCGTTCGACGTGAACGCCGTCGCCGCGCCGCCGAGCATGTAGACGTAAGGCAGCTGCCCCTCGGCGAGCCCCACGTTCGACACCAGGAAGGGCGCCAGGAAGGGCATGATCGTGAAGCCGCCGAACATGAGCGCCACCATCAGCGCGAACGCCCAGCGGTGGTTGGCCACGCCGAACACGCCGGCGAGCGTCGCCGCCGGGCTCAGGCGGGGCGATCCGGTGAGGTGGCCGCGAATGGCCGGCACCGCGTACCACGCCGCGGCCAGCACCAGCGTGGCCAGCGCCGAGAGGAGCGCGAAGGGCGCGTGCCACCCCGCGCGGCCGGCCGCCCACAGGCCGAGCGGCACGCCGAGCACGGTGGCGAGCGAGAACGCGGCCATCACCGCGCCGGTCGCCGCGCCCCGCCGCTGGTACGGGATCGCGTCCCCGACGATGGCGTACACGAGCGTCGCCAGCAGCCCGCCGAACGCCCCGGCGACGACGCGCGCCAGGATGAGCGCGTGGTGCGTGGGGGCGAGCGCGCAGCCGAGCGTCGCCAGCGCGAAGCCGGCGTAGATCGCCAGGAGCGCCGTCTTGCGGTCGAAGCGGTCGATGACGAGCGCGCCGAACAGTCCGGAGACCGCCGCGCTGAAGGTGTACGACGAGACGATGAGCCCGAACGCCTGCGGCCCGATGCCGAAGGCCCGCATGAGCTGCGGCCCGAGCGGCATCATGATGACGAAGTCCACGACGTTCGTGAACTGAATGGCGACGAGCGCCGCGATGAGCAGGCGCTCGCGAGATCGGCTGAGAGTCATTGCAGGACCAACGAGAGAGCTGAGGCCGGGAGTTTCCTTGGAAGAAGCGGGACGATCGCTTCGTGGGCTCAACCGGGGCTCAAGGGAGACTCAGTTGGGGCGGGACGGCAGGGACTGCGGCGCTCCAGCCCCTACATCCAGTGCCACCGCACCCCGTCCCGCGCGCAGCGCTCCTCCACCCACCGCTGGAACACCCGCGCCTGCACGGCGCGCCGGGTGCGCTCGTCGTCGAGCGACGCGGGCGTGCGGGCGAGGACCTCGGCGATCCAGTGGCGCGCGCCCTCGGCCACCGGGCCCACGATCTCGCCCGGCGCGGCGGCGCCCAGCTCGGGCGGGAGCTCGCACGCGGGGTCGGCGCCGAACGCGCCCGCCGCGTCCGCGGCCGCGCCGCCGGCGCCGGCGAGCGCGACCAGGCGCGGCAGCAGGCCGCCGGTCATCAGCGCCTCGGCCGCCGCCTGACGAGCGACGTCCTCGCTCGCGAAGCTCGCTCTCAGGTAGCGCACCGTGTCGAAGTCCGCGCGGTGCTCGGCGAACCAGGGCTCGACGAGCCCCGACGTCACGCGCTCGCGGAGCTTCCGCGCCTGCACGCCGCCGCGCAGCATCCCGCGCCAGCGCTCGGGCGTCAGCCCCATCGCCGAGAGCCAGCGGTGCGTCTCCTCGGCGCCGAAGAGGGCGTTGGCGCGGCGGAAGTCGTCGGCCGCCTGCTGGAGCTCGTCGGGCGTCACGTCGGGCGGGTCCTCGGCCAGCGCCCGGGTGATGACCGCCTCGCGGAGCAGCTCCTCCATCAGCCCCGGGTCCTGCCGCCGCCGGAGGCGCAGCGCCTGCAGTGCCTGCTCGAGCGTGACGTGCTGCTCCCCCACGCTCACCACGTAGTTCGACGCCCAGTGGTCGCTGTGATCCACCAGCCAGGGCGTTCCGTCGTCGCCGGTGCGCCAGCTCAGCGCGACGGTGCCGCCCTCGGGATGGTCGAGCAGGAGGTCGTACTCCACACCGGCGGCGGCGGGTGGCTGGTCCACCACCAGCTCGGCGCCGAGCGGCGGGTTGGCCGCGCGGAACGCCGAGACGCGGCGCCGCGCCTCGTGCACCTCGCCGCGCCCGCGCGGCAGCTCCCGCAGCAGCGCGACCGCGGCGCCGAGCGACTCGTCAAACGACGGCATACGCGTTCCTCCAGGGCTCGGCGTTAGGCGCCACGCCCCGGGCCAGCAGGTCGGCGATGGCGTCGGCGATCGGCATCTTCGTCAGCTCCTCGACCCACGCCCACTGGCCGTTCGGGTTGATCTCGAGGAAGACGTACTCCCCCTCGGGCGTCAGGATCAGGTCGATCGCGCCGTAGCAGAGGCCGAGCGCGCGCGTGACGGCCACGCACAGCGTCTCGACATCCGGCGGGAGCGCGTGCACCGAGTACCGCACGCGCTGGTCGTCGTAGTGCCGCCAGTCGTGCCGTGTGCGCACGCTCGCCTGCGAGTCGATCTCGGCGGCGAACACCCGCTCGCCCACGACCGTCACCCGCAGCTCGGCGCGCTTGGGAACGTACTCCTGGAAAATGACCGGGGCGTGGCGCAGCGAGCGAAGGGCGATCAGGTCGCGGCGGTGCACCGGGCGCGTGAAGGGCTCGCGCTTCTCGCCGTCGCGCCCCGGGAGCTCCATCGGCACCGCCCCCTTGGCGATGATCCGCCCACCGCACAGCTCGTAGAACTCGAGCAGCGCCTGCGGATCGCTGGTGGTCACGGTGCGCGGGATCCGGAAGCCGAGCCGGGCAGCCAGGGCGAGCTGCGACACTTTCTGTCCCGCGGCCTGCTGCGCGGCGAAGGTGCCAGGAAGCCAGAGGCAGTCCAGCGTGTCCCAGAGCCCACGCAGGACGCCCCGCCACGTTGCCTCGGCCCACTCCCGATGCCGCCCGCCGACGGAGTGGCCTGGCACGCCCGGCCGGCGGAGCCAGACCGAGCGCACCTCCGCCAGGTCGAGGACGCCGCCGGGGTGCCTGACGAGCCGCCGCGCCAGCCCGTCGCGTCCGTAGGTCACGGTCGCCGCGGCGTCCGCCGGAAACGACGCGGGGTCGAGCCGCAGGTGGCGCTCGCCCCGCGCGTTCAGCTGCTGCGTCACCCACGGCAGGTGCCCGTCGTCGGCGTCGGTGAGAATGAGAATGGTCATGCGCGGGACCGGATGGATCGGGCTACGGCTACTCGTTCCCGAGCGGGCCCGAGACCAGTTCGGCGATAGAAGTCAGTCGCCCAGGGGAACGGTGGGCGGATCCTTGTCGGCTGAAGTCCGGACGGCGTAGCTGGCCAGGCCGCCGCGCAGGGCATCCGCCTGCTCCGTCCGGGCATTCTCGGACGGCAGCTCGTCGATCCGGATCTCCTGGGTCTCCGCGTTCGGCAGCTCGGCGCTCGGCGGCGCCTTCGCGTTCTGCTCGGACATGGTGCCTCCCTCGTTGGCCGGGTGACCGGCGTCCAGGTCGTCAGTGAGCGTCAGTGGGCGTCAGTGGGCGTCAGTGGGAACGATCGCGGGCGGTGCCGCCTACGCGAGATCCTTGTCTTGGTCCTGCGTCAGCCCCGTCCACGTATCGGCGAGGATGAGCGTCGGCTGGCTGTCACCTCGGTTGATCAACCCGCCGCGCAGCGAGTCCTCTGCCTCCTTGCCGGCGTCCCTCACCTCCAGCTCGTCGATCCTGAGCTCGGGCTTCTCGGCGCTCTGCTCCGCGGCGCCCGACGGCGCCTTCTCGCTCTCGTTCGTCATCGCTCCTCCCGCGTCGTGTGGGGTGTTCGTCGCACCGGTCTGGTGTGTTGGGCTTATGCGCGTTCCGCGCGAGCGGCCCGACATCGCCGCCGGCGGCTAGTCTCTGGCCGGCCAGGTCGGATTGTCGAGCAGCAGGTTGGTGGACGTCGTGGTGCCGGCCATGCCGCCCCGCAGCGCGTCGTCGCGCTCCTCGGTCTGCTCGGCCGGGGGCAGGTCGTCGATCCGAAGCTCCTCGGCCGTGTGCTCCTGCGCGTTCGACTTCGAGACGTCTCTTGGTGCTGACATGGCTCCTCCTGCGTCGGGGCGAGTCGATCGACCTATCGTTCCGGCATGCGCGATTCCGGGAGCGAGCCCGACACGCGCCTGCCGCGTCCCAGCGTGTCCCCGCGTGTCCGGGGACGCGGCTCCGCGCCGCATACACACATGTCGCCGGAGCGCATCGCCCCCAGCCCCATGTCTCTCGCCGTGTTGACAGCCATCCCGCCCTCTCCCATACTCGCCACGGCTCTCGACGCGGAGACGGGGTTGGAGGCTCTGCTGGACCAGCCGGCGTTCACCGCCGGCGACCACCGCTACGACTGGCGGCACGTGGTGCTGGCCGCCGCGCTCCGGGGAGAGTGGCGGGCGGTGGAGGACGCCGCGCGCGCGGGGCTCGCCTGCGACCGCGAGGCCGCCCAGTCGACGGCAGCCGTGCTCCAGCCCGGCGCGGTGGACGCCGCCCTCCGGAGCTTCCGCTACGCGCACGGCCTCGTGAGCGCGCAGCAGGCGCACGACTGGCTGGCGCGGTGGCAGCTCGGGGTGGACGCGTGGACCGCCCACTTCCGCCGCGCGCTCCTGCGCGAGGCCTTCGCGCGCGAGCTGACCGCGGTCGCCGGGCGCCACGACGCCGCCGTGCGCGCCGACCGCCGGGCGCTGGCCGCGGCCGTCCACGCCGACGCGCTCTGCTCGGGCGCGCTCGGCCGATTCGCCCACGGGCTTGCCGGACGCGCCGCCACGCGCGCGCGCCTGGAGTCGGAGGGCGCCCTACCCGCGGCCGCGCCCGACCCGGCGCGCGTGCGGGCGCGGCTCGACGAGATGCCGGCCGTGCTGGAAGGGGCCGACGACGCACGCCTCCGCGCCGCGCTGGACGACGTGGTGGCGGCCGAGGCCGCGTACGAGCGCTTCGCGCACGAGGCGCTCACCGAGCGGGCGATCGAGGCGCAGCTGGCGGCGCACCACCTCGACTGGATCGCGGTGAGCTGCCGGTCGCTGGCCTTCGCCGGCGCGCGCGCCGAGGACGCGGCGCGCGAGGCCGCGCTGTGCCTGCGCGAGGACGGGCTCGACATGGTCGCCGTGGCCGCCGAGTCGCGCGGCGCGCTCGGCGGCGGCGACTTCTACCTGGACCAGGTGGAGCCCGCGCTCCGCGACCGCCTGCTCGGCGCGCGCGCCGGCGAGCTGCTGGGCCCCGTGTCGATCGGCGGCGAGTGGCACCTGTACGAGCTGCGGGAGAAGCGCCTCCCCACCGGCCGCGACCCCGCGGTGCGCCGCCGCGCCCGGGAGGCCGCGCTGCGGAGCGCGGTGGAGCGCGAGATCGTGTCGCGGGTGAGGTGGGCGTGACGATTCCGAAGTCCGGAATCCACGATCCGCGGTCGCCGCTGCAAGCGCAGTCGGCACTGCGGACGGCGGAGCACGCGGCCGTACTCGCGCGGCTCGATTTCCTCGCCTTCCTCCCGCCCGACGTCCGCGACCTGATCGCGGCGAGCTTCGTCCCGGAGTCGTTCCCGTTCGGCACGCCGATCGTACGCGAGGGGGAGCCGGCGGACGCGCTGTACGTGCTGGTGTCGGGGAAGGCGCGCGTGGTGAAGCGCGGGGAGAACGGCGAGGAGCTGCCGCTCAACCAGCTGCGCCCGGGGGACAGCTTCGGCGAGAGCGGGCTGCTGGAGGAGCGCGGCGCGCGCGGCGCGACCGTGCGCGCGAGCAGCGACACGGTGGAGGTGCTGCGGCTGGACCGCGCGGTGTTCGAGGCGCTGCTGCGCGCGCGCCCGGAGGCGCGGCGCTGGTTCGAGCTCCAGGCGAAGCACCGGCACCTGCACACGTTCCTCCGGCTCTTCACCCCGTTCGCGAAGCTGCCGCCGGCGGCGCTCGAGCTGATGCTCGACGCCCTCCAGCCGGTGACCGCCGAGCGCGGCGACATGGTGGTGCGCGAGGGCGAGCCGCCGGGCCCGATGTACGTGGTGGAGGAGGGGCGGCTGCGGGTGTTCCAGCGCGACGAGGCCGGCCGCCGCCAGTACCGCGCCTACCTGCGGCGCGGGGACTACTTCGGCGAGATGAGCCTCTTCCGCGGCGAGCCGCGCTCGGCGACGGTGGAGGCGGTGTCCCCCTGCCGGCTGCTCGCGTTAGGGCGCGAGACGTTCGACCGGCTGCTGGCCGAGTACCCGGACTTCCGGGCGCGGGTCGAGGAGCGCATCGCGCAGTACGACTACCGGCAGACGGCGCGGGTGCCGCTCGACTTCTCGGAGGAGAACCTGCCGGCCGAGACCGGGACGTACCAGGCGGTGGGGCCGGAGCAGGTCGATGAACCAGTGCGAGTTGCGAGCTTCGAGGTGCGAGAGAACGGCCGCTCGGGAAGCGCCGCCGCACCGAGCGCACCGAAGCCTCCCGGGGCAGGAGACTCGCACCTCGCACCTCGCACCTCGCAACAACCCGCGGGGCCGTTCGCGAGCCCGGATGGTCATTTCGTCAAGGGCGAGCGCCGCATCCGGCGCTTCCCGTTCGTCCGGCAGATCGACGAGATGGACTGCGGCGCTGCCTGCCTGGCGATGGTCGGGCGGCACTTCGGGCGGCAGGTGAGCCTCACCCGCATCCGCACCCTCTGCCACACCGGCCCCGACGGCACCAGCCTCCGCGCCCTCGTGCGGGCCGCCGAGGCGCTGGGGCTCGCCGCGCGGTCGGTGAAGGCGTCGCCGGCGCACCTGGAGGCGATGCCGCTCCCGGCGATCGTGCACTGGGACGGCTACCACTGGGCGGTGCTCTACGACGTCGGCAAGACGCACGTCCGGCTGGCCGACCCCGCGCTCGGCGTCAGGCGGCTGACCCGCGAGGAGTTCGGGAAGAAGTGGAACGGCTACGCCGCGCTGTTCGACTACACCGAGGCGTTCGAGCGGGCGCCCGAGGGGAAGTCGAGCGCGGCCTGGCTCTGGCCGTTCCTCGCGCCGTGGGCGCGCACCGGGGCCCAGGCGGTGGGGCTCGCCCTCGCCGTGAGCGCGCTCCAGATGGTCATGCCCGTGTTCACGCAGGTGATCGTGGACCGGGTGCTGGTGGAGCAGGACGCCCCGCTCCTGAGGCTGCTGATTGTCGGGATGGCGGCGGTGGTCGTGTTCATGACGCTCGGCGTGCTGGTGCAGCGCTACCTGCTCAGCTTCGCGGCCGTGCGCATCGACTCGGCGACGCTCGACTTCCTGACGAGGAAGCTCCTCGCGCTGCCGATGAGCTACTTCAACTCGCGCCGCACCGGCGACATCCAGCGGCGGCTGGCCGGCATCCGGCAGGTGCGCGAGTTCATGGTGCAGCAGGGGGTGGGCGGGCTCACCGCGGTGGTGCAGCTCGCGGCGACGCTCGCGCTCATGGCCACCTACAGCCTGCGGCTGTTCGCCATCTTCCTGATCACGGCGCCGCTCTACGTCCTGATGATGCGCTTCTCGTCGCGCGTCCTCCGCCCGCTGTACTCCGAGCTGGAGGAGGCGCACGGGCGGTACCAGT
>DATFPD010000453.1:0-2458 GCA_035265005.1 Gemmatimonadaceae bacterium
CCCTTGATGAATCAAGGGCCCACCAGTGAGTGCCCCAGGATGCCCCACTGCCGAGCGCCGAGTCCCGATGGCCGAGTGCCGATGCCCGAGTCCCGATGCCCGGGTCCGATCATTCCGGCCGCAGCCGCAGGATCGCTCCGCCGTCGATGCCGATGTACAGGAAGCCGTCCGGGCCCTCGCGGACCGAGCGGATGCGCCAACCCTTGTCGGCCAGCAGCCGCTCCTCCCGCACCACCGCGCCCCGCTCCACCACCAGCCGGTTCAGGTGCCGGATCGCCATGCCGCCGATGAACAGGCTGCCGCGCCACCGCGGGAGCGCGCGCCCCGTGTAGAAATCCATCCCGCTCGGCGCGATCGACGGGACGTAGTAGTGCAGCGGCTGCTCCATCCCGTCCTTCGCCGTGATCCCCTCGCCGACCGGCCCGCCGCGGTACTCCTGGCCGTAGGTGATCGCCGGCCAGCCGTAGTTGCGCCCCGGCCGGACGACGTTCACCTCGTCGCCGCCGCGCGGACCGTGCTCGTGCTCCCACAGCTCGCCGGTCTCCGGATGGCGCGCGAGCCCCTGCGGGTTGCGATGCCCGTAGCTCCAGATCTCCGGGAGCGCCCCCGGGCGGCCGACGAAGGGGTTGTCGCGCGGCACGCGGCCGTCGTCGTGCAGCCGCACGACCTTCCCGTAGTGGTTGCTCAGCTGCTGGGCCAGCTCCCGGGTGTCGCGGTCGCCGACGGAGATGTAGAGGTAGCCGCGGTCCAGGACGAGGCGGCCGCCGAAGTGATCCCCGTTGTTCGGGATCGCGGGCCGCGCGGTGAAGAGCCGCTCGCGGTCCACCAGGCGCGCGTCGCGGATCCTGGCGCGGTCCACGGCGGTCGCGCTCCCGCTGTCGGACTCGACGGAGTACGACAGGTACACCCAGCCGTTGCGCCGGAAGTCCGGGTGGAGCGCGACGTCGAGCATCCCGCCGTCGTGCTCGCGGTACACCGGCGGTACGCCCTCGACCGTCGTGAGCGCGCCGGTCGCCAGGTCGAGAAGGCTCAGGCGCCCCGTGGGGCGGTCGGTGACGAGTGCGCGGCCGTCGGGAAGAAAGGCGATCCCCCACGGCACGGCGACCCCGGTGGCCACGACCTCCACGCGGAATCGCACGCCGTCGTCCGCCGCGTACGTCCAGCTCTTCCCCACGCTGTCCGCCGGCGCTGGCTGCTGCGCGGGCAGCACGGCCGCCGCCGCCGCGCCGACCAGCGTTCCCGCCAGAACCCTGCCGAGCCCGCGCATCTGCGACCCTCGCCTGTGCGTGTGTGTGGCGCCGAAGGTAAGGCCGCGGCGCCCGGAAAGCGTCAGCGAGTCGTCAGCGTTAGGCAAGCGAACGCGCGGGCGCTACTCGACCGGAGCGTCCCCGACGCGCATCATTCCGCCCATGCGAGCGACCCCGGCCCTCCTCGTCCTGGCGCTCGGCGCCGCGGCGGCCCGGGCGCAGTCGCCGCCGCCGCCCGCCGCCGCCGGCGACACGACCGCCACGGTCACCGTCCGCGTGCGGCACGACTCGCTGCCGCTCGAGGGGGTCCTCGTCCGGAGCGGACGGGTGGGCGCGCCCACCGGCGCGTCGGGCGCCGCGACGCTGCGCCTGCGCGCGGGCGCGCACGAGATCGTCAGCGCCCGGCTCGGCTTCCGCCCCGACACGACGCGCCTGACGCTGCGCGCCGGCCAGGACACCGCCATCACCGTGCGGCTCGCCGAGCGGACGGTGGAGATCGAGGCGGTGGTGGTGAGCGCCACGCGCAGCGAGCGCCGGGTGGAGGACACGCCGCTCCGCGTCGAGGTGATCGACGAGGAGGAAGTGGCCGAGAAGGTGGCGATGACCCCCGGCGACATCGTCATGATGCTCAACGAGACCTCGGGGCTGCGCGTGCAGGCCACGTCGCCCTCGCTAGGCGGCGCGAGCGTGCGCGTGCAGGGGCTGCGCGGCCGCTACTCGCTCCTCCTCGCCGACGGGCTGCCGCTCTACGGCCAGGCCGGCGGGCTGGGGCTCCTCCAGATCCCGCCCGTCGACCTGGGGCGGGTGGAGGTCATCAAGGGCACCGCGTCGGCGCTCTACGGCAGCTCGGCGCTGGGCGGGGTGATCAACCTCGTCTCCCGGCGGCCGCCGGGCGACGCCGCCGAGCGTACCGCGCTGCTGAACCAGACGACGCGCGGCGGCACCGACGGCGTGCTCTACGGCGCCGGACCGCTGTCGCGGCGCTGGGGCTACACGGCGCTCGGCGGCGTCCACCGGCAGCGGCGGAACGACCTGGACGGCGACGGGTGGACCGACATGCCGGGCTACCGCCGCGCCGTCGCGCGCCCGCGGCTCTACTTCCAGGACGAGATGGGTCGCTCCGCCTTCCTCACCGGCGGGCTCACCGCCGAGGACCGCGACGGCGGCACGCTCGACGACCGTGTGGCGCCGGACGGCCGCCCGTACGCGGA
>DATFPD010000454.1:0-11503 GCA_035265005.1 Gemmatimonadaceae bacterium
CGGGTGATCGTGCTGGAGGTCATGGGGCGCCACGCCGGGTTCATCGCGCTGCACGCGGGGCTGGCCGGGACGGCCGACGTGATCCTGATCCCGGAGATCCCCTACGACGTGGGGAAGGTCTGCGAGAAGATCGTCGCCCGCGACCGCGCGGGGCGCTACTTCTCGATCGTCGTCGTCGCCGAGGGCGCCGCCCCCGTCGGCGGCGAGGAGTCCGTCCTCGGCGAGTCGATGCCGGGGCAGGACAAGCGCGTGGGCGGCGTCTGCGAGCCGCTGGCGCGGGAGATCCAGCGGCGCACCGGGAAGGAGACGCGCTCGATGGTGCTGGGGCACCTGCAGCGCGGCGGCATGCCGACCGGCTACGACCGCCTGCTCGCCACGCGCTTCGGCGGCGCGGCGGTGCGCGCGGTGGCGGACAAGAAGTGGGGGCACATGGTCGCCCTCCAGTCGCCGCACATCGTCACCATCCCGCTCGAGGAGGCGCTGGCCGAGGTGAAGCGCGTGGACCCCTCGCACGACGTCGTGCTGACGGCGCGGGCGACCGGCATCTCGTTCGGCGACTGACTCCAGCCTAACGCCAGGCCCGCGTGACCGCGTGACCGCGCCGCCGACGCTGCCGGAGGGCGAGCGGACCACGCTCGACGCCCCCGCCATCCGGCCGCGCAAGCCGGCCGCGGTCGCGCCGAAGCGCTTCCGCCGGCTCCGGCTCGCGCTCAAGGTCTCGGCCGGCTCGCTGATCGGACTGAGCCTGGTGGCGGCGTGGCTGTTCGCGCTGTACACGCATCGCGGGAACGTGAGCGCGGCGCGGCGCGCCGTGCTCCAGCAGCTGCCGTTCGTGCTGGAGCCGGGCGAGCGCGTCGAGCTGCGCGCCTTCGTGTCGCAGCGGATCCTGTGGGACTACTTCCGCGAGACGCACGGCGTGCTCGTCGCCACCGACCGACGGCTGGTGTTCGTGGGCGTGCCGCCGGAGGAGATCCTGAGCGTGGAGTGGGAGCCGCAGGCCTTCGTCCAGGCGAGCATCCCCGACGACACGCTCACCCTGGTCCGGCGCACCCGCGTCTTCTTCGGCACCTCCCGCGGCGCGGTCTTCCGCGCGCTCGGCCAGCGCTTCCCCTTCGGCGCCGACGAGCGCGACTGGCCCGGCCTCGACTCGCTCGTCCGCTCGCTGGAGCAGCGCCAGATCGCCGCCCGCGCCGCCGCCGAGCACGAGCGCCAGGCCCGCCTCGCCGCCGAGGAGGCCGCGCGCCAGCCGATCTACCACACGGTGCAGCGCGGCGAGGCAATCGACCTGATCGCCCGCAAGTACAACATCACCCCCGACTCGGTCCTCAAGCTCAACAACCTCCCCGACGCGCGGATCAAGGCGGGGCAGATCCTCCTGGTCAAGCCGAGAACCTGAACGGCTGCGAGTTGCGAATTGCGAGTTGCGAGACGGGCCCCGGGAGGCGACTCGCAGCCTCCCGGGGGCCCGTCTCGCAACTCGCAATTCGCAGCTCGCGGCCATTATCTTCCCCGCCATGAACGATCATATCATCCACCATCCCGCCATCTTCCCCGTGGGGCCGCTGCCGCTGACGGGGTTCGGGCTGGCGCTGCTGCTGGCGTTCGTGGTGTCGCAGATCATCTCGCAGCGCGAGCTGGTGCGGCGCGGGCACGACGCGAGCGCGATCCCGGACCTGCTGCTGGCGTCCGTGGTCGGGACGCTGATCGGCGGGAAGCTGTACTACGCGATTCTCACCCACGACTGGAGCTCGCTCGTCAGCCGCGCCGGGCTGGTGTTCTGGGGCGGGCTCATCGGCGGGATCACGGTGACGCTGCTCGTGATCGTGCTGAAGAAGATCCCCGTCTGGCGCATCACCGACGTCGCCGGAATCGCGATCGCCGCCGGCTACTCGGTGGGGCGCACCGGCTGCTGGGCGGTGGGGGACGACTACGGGCGTCCGTGGAATTCGCCGCTCGCGGTGGAGTTCCCCGAGGGCGCGCCGCCGTCGACGGCCGCCAACCTCCAGCAACTGTTCGGGCTCCACGTCCCGCCGAGCGCGCGCGCGACCGACGTGCTGGCCGTCCACCCGACGCAGATCTACGAGACGGTGCTCGGCTTCGTCATGTTCATGATCCTCTGGCGCCTGCGCGACCACAAGCACGCCGAGGGATGGCTGTTCGGCGTCTACTGCCTGCTCGCCGGGATCGAGCGCTTCATCATCGAGTTCTTCCGCGCCAAGGACGACCGCTTCTTCGGCACCTTCACCATGGCGCAGCTCATCGCCCTCGGCTTCATCGCCGCCGGCGCCACGATCATGACGCTGCGGAGCAGGACGGGAGAGGGAAGGCGGGGGATCTACGCGACGGCATGAGGAGTTACGAGGTGCGAGATGCGAGAGGGGCCCCGGGATGCTGATCACTGGCTTCCCGGGGCCCCTCTCGCACCTCGCACCTCGCATCTCGCACCTCGCACCTCGCACCTCGCAATCACGATCCAAGCCCTTCCTTCCGCACGACCCGCATCATCTCCGCCGCGTTCGTCGTACCGTAGTTCGCGTAGCAGTTGTTGAACAGGATGTGGACCTCCTTCGCCTCGGCGGCGGCGTCGGCGATCTTCGGGGCCCAGTCCTCGAGCTGCGCGGGGTCGTACAGGTAGCGGTAGCGCTCGACCGTGGCGACGCCGCGCTTCTCCCACGTCTCGGCGCGGCGGCCGTGGAGGCGGAGGATCGCGAGCCGCGGCGAAGTGACCGCGGCCACCGGGGGGACGCTGCTCTCCAGCCCCTGCGGGCCGTCCACCATCACGAACGGGAAGCCGTGGCGTTCGAGGAAGGCGAGCGTGCGCTCGGTCTTGTCGCGGTCCTCGCCGAACCACCGGCGGTTGCGCAGCTCCACCGCGCCCGGCACGTCGCCCAGCCGCTGCTTCGCGTCGAGCAGCAGGTCCCGATTCTCGGGCGTGGGGACGAACCAGCGCGGGTACTGGAGGAGCACCGCGCCGAGCTTGCCTGACGAGCGCAGCGGCTCGATCGCGTCGAGGAAGACCCGCCAGACCTCGTCGTAGAGCTCCGGCGGCAGGTCCTTCGCGTAGACGCGCTGCGCCGCGGCGAGCGCCGGCGGGAGCGCCTCGCGCAGCTCGCGCGGCAGGCGGGCGACCTCGGTCGGCTGCCCGGTCATGAGCGCGTGCGCCTTCACGTTGAAGGTGAAGTCGTCAGGCGTGCGCTCCACCCACAGCTCCGCCATCCGCCGCGCCGGCAGGGCGTAGTAGGTCGAGTCGACCTCCACCAGCGGGAAGCGCGACGCGTAGTAGCGCAGCCGGTCCTCGGCCGAGCTGACGCCGGCCGGGTAGAAGACTCCCTCGCCCAGGATGGTCGGGTCGGTCCACGACGCGGTGCCGACGAGCACGCGCCCGCCCGTCTCCGTGGGGATCGGCCGGCCCGCGACGTCGTCGGCCATCGCCCGCTCGCCGCGGTCGCCGGCCGGCCCGGGGCCGGGGTCGTGCGGGGCGTCGAGGTCGGGGGCCGGGAAGCTCGGGAAGGTGCGCAGTCGCGAGGGCATCGATGGCGTGGCGTAGGTCCAGATCGGGACGCCTCGTAAGATCGACCACAGAGGCACCGAGACACAGAGGACCTGCACAGGGAAGAGTGGCCCTCTAGCGGGAAGCTTTGCGAATCCTCCTGGTAGGGGGCTCCTCTCCGGTGTGCCCCTCCTCTGTGTCTCGGTACCTCGGTGGTCGATCTCAAGACGGCGTCCCGATCGAGTGGCCTTCCCAGGCGCGAGCCGCCATATTCGGCTGGACCCCTCCGACCACTTTCTCGTGGGCACTGTCCCGCTGGGAGGACGGCGCGTGGTGGAGGCGTTTTTCGGATCTCGTAAGCTGCGATAGTGTAAGTAGATACGAGACGGTGTCCCCCGCCTGGTCATGGCACCGGGCGTGCACTCACGGATGGGCCGGCTCTTGGGGCCGGTCCTGTGGAGGACACTGATGTACCGACTCGCCTTGATCGCCACGCTCGCCGCTGCCGCCGTCGCCCCGCCGCTCCAGGCGCTGGGCGCGCAGCAGGGGGGCGGGCGTGAGAACGACGATATTCCGAGCGCCTACCGCCCGCCCGCGGGCATGTGCCGCATCTGGATCGAGGGGGTGCCCCCGGCGCAGCAGCCGGCGCCCACCGATTGCACGACCGCGGTGCGCAACCGTCCCGCGAACGGGCGCGTCGTGTTCGGCGAGAACGCGTCGAAGGATCGCGGACGGAACCCCCTCGCTGGATGGAAGCGGGGCGGCGACGTGGACCCGAAGAAGCTGAACCACGGCGACTCGGAGGGCGGCCGCTCGGGCGAGCGCGGCGAGGGGCGCGGCGATTCGGACGGCGGGACGCCGGTGTCGCACCCGTCGCAGCCCTTCCCGGAGATGACGGCGGCCGTGCAGTTCGCCGCCGGCCAGCGCCCGGCGGACGTGGCGCGCTGGCTCGGCGAGCAGAAGGTCACCGCCCGCTTCACCGACGCCGACCGCGACGGGCGCCCCGAGCACGTGACCTGGGTGGACCCGTCGGGGCAGCTCGTGCAGATCTGGTCTGACCGCGACCGCGACGGGCGGGCGGACAGGGTCCAGATGTTCAACAACGGGCGGCGCGTGCGGGTTTACGAATAGCACGCCTGGACAGGCCACGTAGACACCGCATGCAGATACCCGCCCTCGTCGCGCTCGTCGCCGCGGCCACGTTTGCTGTCGCGGCTGCCGTCCGGCCCCTCGGCGCGCAGGCGGCGCCCGCCGACACCGCGCCCGCCCGCGATTCGTCCACCGCCAGACCCGCCGAATCTACCGGCGGACGCGCGCCCATCGGCTACGGCGCGCCCTGCGTCGTCGTGGGGCCGGACGGCAGCTGCGACCCGCTCTGGCGGCCGGGCGAATGCCGTCGCGGCGCCCGCGCCGCCTGCCCCGACGGGCTGCCTCCCGGCAACACGCCGTGCGTCGACCAGGACATGGACCAGCGCTGCGATGCGCAGCCCACGGTCACGCGGAAGCGCGGCATCTGGCGGGGCGTCGCGAACTTCTTCGTCGGGTGGTTCGTGAGCTCGCAGGAGGACGAAGAGAAGGAGAAGGCCGGCGGCGGCGGCGGCGGGCGGCGGTAGCAGACGCGCTCGACGCGGCCCCGGGATTGCGAGACTGACGCGCGCTGCCGCCCGGTCTCCCGCACCCTCTCCCCGGCCCGATGCGCGACGTCCGCGACCGATACCTCCCGCCCGACCACGACGCCTTCGTCGCCGCCGAGCCGCCGACCGGGCGGGTGATCGTCATCGCGCCGACGCGCGCGGCGTGCGAGACGATCGAGCTGGCGATGGGGCTGAACATCGAGACCTACCTCGAGCGCACGCACGGCGCGCGGGTGCGCGAGCTGGCCGCGTCGGGGAATGGGTTTGGCATCGTCGCCGGGACCGGGACCGGGAAGACGCTCGCCGTCCGGCCGATCGCCGAGACCATCCTCCAGTCGGCGCTCCGGGTCGGCGTCGTCAACCGCGAGCGCGAGGCGACCCCCGAGACGCCGAGCTGGAACGTCGTCATCGTCACCACCGGGATCGCGCGGCGCTGGTTCCAGGACGGCGACATCCTCCCCGCCGACACGCTGGTGGTGGACGAGATCCACCAGACGTCGGCCGAGCTGGAGCTGTGTCTGGCGTTAGGCAAGCGCGTCGGCTGCCGCTACATCTGGCTCTCGGCCACGGTCGACCCGAGCTTCTACGCCCGCTACCTGAGCTCGGCCGACGTGCTGGAGGTCTACTCGTTCGACCGGAGCCGGGCGGCCAAGGTCAGCGTGGTCAACGAGGAGCCGATGCAGTTCCTCGGCGACCGATTCCTCCAGCAGGTGGTGAAGCAGCGGCGCGGCGTCGGGATGTTCCTCCCCACCCGCGCCGGGGTCGAGCAGGCGGCGCGCGCGGTGCAGGAGCGGAGCCCGCGCGTCAACGCCGCGTACTACCACGGCGGCGAGCCGATTCGGGTCATCCGCCCGTTCCTCGAGGGGGAGGCCCGCAAGCCGTACTTCCTCGCCATGACCGCCGCCGGCCAGAGCGCGCTCAACGTGCGCGACCTGGACACGGTCGTGATCGACGACGTGCGCTTCGCCAACGTGATCGAGCGCGGGAAGAACGTCCTCACCAAGCTCCACCTGGGGGCGAACGAGATCCTCCAGATGGCCGGGCGCGTGCACGGGCGCGTCGAGGGCGGGCGGGTGTTCATCCTCAGCGACCGCGAGATCGACTTCTACTCGCTGCGCCCCACCGAGCCCGAGTTCCAGCTCGCCGGCGACTCCGAGCGGGTGGCGCTCACATGTGCCGCGCTCGGCGTGCGCGCCGACGAGCTGGATCTCCCGGTGCCGCTCGACCGCCGCTCGTACCGCGAGGCGCTGGAGCACCTGGAGCGCCGCGGCGTGGTGGAGAACGGCCGGCTCACCTCGTACGGCAAGGTGGTGGAGGCGCTGCCGGTCGAGCGCGCGTGGGCGGAGCTCATCGCCAACGCCGACGACGAGCTGGTGCCCTACCTGGCGGTCATGAGCTCGATCGAGAGCCTGCACCGCATGACGCGCGAGGAGCGCGACCTGGAAGGGCTCGTGGTGCCGGGGAGCGACCACCTCACGGCGTACAACGTCTACGCCGAGGCGTTCGCGGAGTGCGGCTACGTGGGCGAGGTCTACGGACTGCCGCGGCACCTCTTCGACGCCGAGGAGATCGAGGCGTGGGCCGAGCGGCGCGGCGTGCTCGTGAAGTCGATCGAGGACACCGCGCTGGCGACGGCGAGCGTCTTCCGCGCGGTGGGGCTGCCGCTGCCGTCCAGACTCTCGTTCGCACGCGAGCACGTGCACCGGAAGTTCGCCGAGCTGCTCGCGCAGTTCATGCCCTTCGACCTCGTGATCGACGAGCAGACGGCGGACGGGGAGGAGGTGCGCGTCTCGAAGACGAGCGTCTGCGGAAGCTGGGGCGCGATCGCCGGCGAGGTGCGCTACTTCGCCGACAGGTTCGGGATCCCGCGCGGCTCGATCGAGGGCACGCAGATCCCGCTCGACCTGATCCGCAAGTACGCCAGGCGGAGCGCGCCCGAGCTGGCGTACGACCCGCGGCGCAAGCACGAGCCGATCGTCCTCCGCCGCCGGGTCTCGTACTTCGGGTTCGACCTCGCGCGCGAGCAGGAGGGGCTGGAGGAGCCGTGGCCGGCGGAGCTGGCCGCGCAGGTCCGCCGCACCCTCGCCGAGGCGCTGGCGCGCGGCGAGGCGCGGCACGTGGCGGTGAAGCGCAACCGCGCGGCGGTCGAGGAGGTGCGCGAGCTGTGGCGCCGCTCGGGCGCGCGCACGCCCCGCCTCGGCTTCCCCGAGCTCTCGGCGCTCTACGAGAGCCGCCTCGCGGGCGTCGACTCGCTGGAGGCCTTCCGCGCCGCCGACCTGCGCGTGAGCGCCGACGACTTCGTGACCGCCGAGGAGCGAGAGCGGCTGTGGGCGCTGCCGTCCACGGTCGAGCTGCGCGGGCGGGACGTGGAGATCGACTACGACGTGGAGCGCGTGTCGGGCGCCGAGCCGGGGGCGGCGGACGCCACGCCGTACGCCGAGCTGGCCCCGGTAGCGCGGCTGCGGCTGCCCGAGAAGATCGCCCGCACGCTGACCGAGGAGGAGCTGCCGGCGCTCGACCGGCCGCTGCGGTTCGTCGTGCTGCGCGGCCAGCGCGGCGCCGTGCGCGCGGCCACGCTCGGCGAGCTCCAGGATCTGCTGGACCGCCCATGGTCGCCTGACGAGACGGACGAGGACGGCGGCCGCCGCGGCGGGCGCTACTCCGACGACCAGGCCGCGTCCCCTGACGAGCGCCGGGTGAAGGAAGCGGCGGCCCAGCTCCGCGAGATGCGGCGGGAGCGCGGTCGCGGCTTCCGCGGCGGCGGCCACCGCCGGCGGGACGGGCGCCCGGGCCGCTCCGAGCGCCAGCGCGCGCGCGAGGGCGGCGAACGCACGGAAGGGGAGCGCGGCGAGCCCCCGCGTGGTGACGGTCGGGGAGGACGGCGCCGAGGACCGGGGGGGCGCCGCCGGCGCGGCTGACGCGGAAGAATGTGCGAGTGGCGGCGGCTCGGGCGTCTCACGGGGTGAGCCGCCCCATCACCCGGAGCCCGCCATGCCCACCACGCCGCGAGGACCCGAGCCCGACCTCCTGCTCTCCGCGCCCTTCGTCGGCGCGCTCGCGCTGCTCGTGGTCAACGACCACCTGCTGAAGCCCCTCTTTCACAACGCGGTGACGGGCAAGCTGTCCGACGTCGCGGGGTTGTTCGCGCTCACGCTCTTCTGCCGCGCGCTCGTGCCCGCCGGCCGCACGGCGATCTGCCTGACGATGGCGGCGCTCTGGGTCTGGTGGAAGCTGCCGCTCTCGCAGCCGGCGCTCGACGCCTGGAACGCCGCCAGCGTCTTCCCGCTCCGGCGCGTCGCCGACGCCACCGACCTGATCGCGCTCGCAGTCCTCCCGGCGGCGTGGCTGTACGAGCCGCGCCCGGCCGGCCGCAGCCGACTCGCGCGCGTGGCGGTGTGTGTGACGTCCGTGCTCGCCTTCACCGCCACCAGGCCGGCGCCGAGCGCCGGGGGCTGGGACCCCATCACGACGGTGGCCGGCGTGCCCGTGCGCCCGGTCTGGCTGACGGACGCCCCCGAGCACGAGCTCGCGATGTCGAAGCGCGAGTTCGTCCGGCGCGTCCAGCTGCTCTGGCCGCACGACTTCGACGTGCCGTCCTTCGCCGGACTGTATCGCGGCCCGGGCCGCGACATCCTCACCATCACGACGCCGGGCGAACCGGACGCGTGCGACTTCGTGAGGCTGCGCATGGAGGTGCGCCAGCAGGACGGCCGAGCGGTGGTGCGGCCGCTCCGCGCGGACATGGTGTGCTCGAGCCGTGCCGCCGCGGAACGAGGTGCGTCACGAGCGTTCGATGAGCGGGTGATCCGGCGGGTGCTCGACTGGAGCAGCTACCGGGCGGCGGCCGCCTCCGGTCCGGCGCCGATCGACATCGACCCGCCGCGGTGACGGCGGCTGGGTTCGGTCCTTGCCGGCAACCGTAGGCGGACGGCGCACGGTCCAAGCGAGGATGCGCGGCCCGAGCGCGTGACCTTCAGCCCTTCCCGACATGGCGAACCCCCCGGTCCAGACGGACAGCTACCGCCCCTCATACGGCGCCGCGGCAGTCACCGCGCTGCTCGTCCTCCTGCTCTACCTCGCCACCCTGGCGCCGACGACGGCGATGTGGGACACGAGCGAGTACATCACCGCGGCGTACGTGATGGGCATCCCCCACCCGCCGGGCAATCCGTTCTTCGTGCTCATCGGCCGCTTCTTCGCGCTTCTGCCGATCGCGCCGACGGTGGCGCTGCGCGTGAACGTACTCGCCGCGCTGGCGAGCGCGCTCTCCGCCGGCCTCTGGTTCCTGGTGGCCGAGCGATCGGCGGCGGCGTGGCTCGCGGCGCGGTGGCAGCGGATCGCGGTGGGGGGCGCGGCCGCACTCATTGGCGCGACGGCGTTCACGGTGTGGAACCAGAGTGTGGTGAACGAGAAGGTCTACACCGTCTCGCTCGTCGGGCTCGCGCTCTCGTCCTGGCTGGCGATGCGGTGGGCGGATGCGCGCGACGGCGCGCGCGCGGACCGGCTGCTGGTGCTGGCTGCCTACGTGATGGGGCTCGGCTACGCGAACCACACCGCCGGGCTGCTCGTGGGGCCGGCCGTGACGGCGCTCGTACTCGCGCGGCGGCCGCGCACCATCGTCCGCTGGCGGCTGCTGCTGGCCTGCGCGGGGGCGCTGGCGCTGGGCATGACGCCCTTCGCCACCCAGCCGCTGCGCGCGTCGCGCTTCCCGGCGATCAACGAGGGGGAGGTCACCGGCTGCGACGGCCGCGTTTCGGCGGACTGCGTGCTGAGCCGCGTGACCTGGGAGCGATTCAAGTACAACTTCAATCGCATCCAGTACGCCAAGCCGCCACTGCTCGATCGTCAGGCGCCGTTCGCGGGGCAGCTCGGGATGTGGTGGACGTACTTCCGGTGGCAGTGGCTGCGCGACCCGTACGGCGAGCGCCCGCTGGCGCAGGGCACTCTCGCCGCGCTGTTCCTCCTGCTCGGGCTATACGGCGGCGCGGCGCAGTGGCGGCGCGACCGCGCGCGGTTCTGGTACATGGGCACGCTCACCGCGACGCTCAGCGTGGTGCTCGTCTACTACATGAACTTCAAGTACGGCGCGACCCAGTCGCCGCAGCTCCAGGACGTGCCGCGCGAGGTGCGCGACCGCGACTACTTCTTCATCTGGAGCTTCTCGGCGTGGGGCGTCTGGGTGGCGCTCGGGCTGGCCGCGCTCTGGCAGCGCGGCGCGGCGGCGCTCGCGGCGCGCGGGCGCGGGCCGGCGACGCAGCTCGTGTCCTGGCCGCGGTGGGCGGCCGCCGGGGTGCCGCTCGTCGCCGTGGCGCTGCTCCCGCTCGCGCTCAACTGGAGCGCCGCCTCGCGCCGCGGCGAGACGTTCACGCGCGAGTTCGCGCACGACCTGCTCAACTCGGTGGAGCCGTACGGCGTCCTCATCACCGGCGGCGACAACGACACCTTCCCGCTCTGGTACGCGCAGGAGGTGGAGGGCGTGCGGAAGGACGTCACCGTCGCCTGCAGCTGCCTGCTGCCGGCGGAGTGGTACGCGCGGCAGCTCATCCGGCGTCCGGTGCACGAGTACGACGCGGCCGCCGGCCCGGCGCTGTACCGCGGGACCGCGTGGCCGAAGCCCGCCGTCCCGGTGCTGGGCCTGACGACGCGCGAGGCCGACAGCGTCCCCGGCTTCGTGCATCTCTCGGAGCCGCGGCTCTTCCGCCACGCCGGGATCGACGCGCAGGTGGATTCCGGCCTCGTGACGCGCGACGAGCTGCTCGTGCTCCAGATGATCAAGGACACCTTCCCGGCGCGCCCGGTCTACTTCGCCACCACCGGCGGCGGCTACGGCCTGCGGCTGGGGCTCGGCCCCTATCTCGTCAGGCAGGGGCTCGTGCGCAAGCTGGTGTCGCCCGCGCCCGCGACGACCTCGGCCCCGGCGGCAGGCGTGCTCCCGGTGGCGGGGCAGGGGTGGGTGGACGTGGCGCGCACGCTCGCCCTCTGGGACACGGTGTACGCGGCGCCGGCCGCCCTCGCCGCGCGCGGCGAGTGGGTGGACCGCGCGAACCTCTCCGCCCCCTACGCCTACCTCGACACCGGCGTCGTCCTCGCCGAGACGCTGCGCGCGCTCGGCCGCGAGGGCGACGCCGCGCGGCTGAACGCGCAGGTGGAGCGGATGGCGGAGGCGGTGAGGCTCAGGTAGAGCGTGCTGCGTGGTACGAACTACCACCTGCGACCTGCGACCTGCGACCTGCGACCTGCGACCTGCGGCTTAACACCCTCGGGAAGCGCTTGGCGTCCCGAGGGTGTTAAGTCGCAGGTCGCAGGTCGCAGGTCGCAGGTGTAGTTCGCAGGTCGCAGGTCGCAGGAAGAGGCGCTCCATGCGCGCGCCGACGTCGTC
>DATFPD010000455.1:0-12328 GCA_035265005.1 Gemmatimonadaceae bacterium
GAGCGGTGTACTCGATCTCGCTCGTGCGCTACATGACGCTGGTCCGCGGCGAGAACGACTGGGTGGAGCGGGCCCGCACCGGCGGCGCCGTGACGGAACCCGATACGCTGATCGTGATGAACTCGTCGCCCGGCGGCGCGCCCACGGTGGACTACAACTGGACGTCCAACCTCGCGTGCAACTTCCTCCAGGCGCCGGCGGGGGCGAACCCGTTCTACCTCGGGAACACGACGGTGACGACGGGCACGCGCATCAACTTCGACAAGTGCTTCTCGTCGTCCGACATCTTCTACCGCAGCGCGACGGTCGTGGTCCCGGACTCGGCGCCGGTGTTCCGGAACTTCCTCGGGGCGCCGAACATCGAGCAGCAGTACAACTACATCGAGGTGAGAGAAGGCCCCGCGCCCGGCGGGCGGCCGGTGGCGCGCGTCCAGATCGGCGCGGACATCATCTACAACGGCGGCATCACGCGCCTGCAGATGGCCGTGATCCCGCTGGAGCCGCTGGCCGGGAACGCCGAGTACAAGATCGTGCTCGTGGACCGCGGCGCGGGCACGGCGACGCCGATCCAGGCGCGATACCGGAAGGTCACGACCGACACGACGGGCCGCGACACGCTCACGGGCGCCTACAAGATTCAGGTCGACACCACGGCCGCCGCGGTGGTGGGGGCGATCAAGGGCGGATCGAGCAACCAGACGCACCTGATCGAGGTCGACCCGGCGCTGCTGCCATCCGGGGCGTCGCTGACGAACTTCACCGACGTCGCGCTCCAGCCGCCGTCGGCCACGACCGGCGTGCCGGTGTGGGCGCAATTCGTCCTCTCCAAGGGCTCGTCGCCGACGACCACGATCTACCAGGACGTGGCGCCGGTGCAGTTCGGGACGCTGCCGCTCGTACCTAACGCGACGCCGTACGTCTTCCGCGCGGCGGGGAGCGCGTCCGGGACGAGCCGCGGGGACCAGCTCGGCATCTCGTTCAGCCGGATTCCGCGGCCCCCGATCGGCTTCTACTACAACGTGTGGCTGCTGCCGGCGGACGCGACCGCGCCGCCGGTCTCCGCGGGCCCGCTGCGCACGCCGCTCCCGGAGCTGGCGTCGCTCGAGGGCGCGGACACCGCACCGAACGGCGGCGTGTTCACGCCCAGCCTGATCCTGGACGCGAACGTCCTCCTCCGCCCCGCGGACGTGGCGGCGCTCGGGGTTGACCTCTCGACCTTCAACCGCGTGCGCCTGACGCTGGAGGCGAAGGACGGCGTGCCGGAGATGTCGTCGGTGCTGGTGCTGGAGGGGCCGCTCGTCACGCCGACACCCTGACGGCTGGCGCGGGGTATCCCGCGTGACGGCGAGGGGGAGGCGGGCAGAGTGCCCGCCTCCCGCTCGCCGCTTCGCACCCGGGAGCGGTCAGCGCGCGACCGGGTCGCCCCGATTCGGGCGCGCCGGCGCGCGGGTTCGACCTCCGCGCGCGCCGTGACGCGCGCTGCGCCGGCCGCGCGTCGGCCCGGGCACCTGCGGGTCGGTGGCCGCCGAGCAGTCGATCTGGCGGGACGAGCCGGCGGCGCTCCGCGTCGCGTGATTCGGACGCGCCGATTCCGCCGGGCGGTCGTCGTCCGTTCCGAGGGCAGTCACGGCAGTCACATGCTTCGACATCGTGTTTCCTCCGACAGCCGGCGTCCGGGCTCTACTCGAGGGCGGTGAGTGGGTCGGTTGGCTCAGCGTCCGGGGCTGGTCTCGCCGGCGTCGCGCGTGCCTGACGCGGTCGCGCCGGCGCTGGCCGAGGCGCCGGGCGCGTCCCCGCGCACGTGCTCGACGAACATCTGCTGCACCAGGCGGTTGGCCTCCTTGACGTACTCGTCGTGGTGCCGCTCCCCCACTTCGCCGATCTGCGCGAGCTGCGTGTTGCCGAGCGCGCGGCCGGCTTCGCGGAAGGTCTTGAAGGTATCCTCGGACTGCCGCGCCGTCACGATGTCGCCGACCAGCCGGAGGAAGTCGCTCTCGCGCACGCGGTCGGCGACGTCGCGGGCCACGCCGAGCGCCGCGCCGAGGATCTTCTTGGCCGTCCCTTCGCCGGCGCCGATCTGGCTCTGGTAGCTCTCGAGCATGCGCTGATGCTCGCGCGCGTTCGGCAGGTGTTTGGTGCAGAGCGCGCGGAAGCGCGGGTCTTCGGCCTGCTGCTCGTGGTCTTCGAGGTTCTGCACGAAGGTCCGGTGCTGCATGACCGCGTTCGCGACCTGGCTCTTCAGAAAGTCCATCCCCCGATCCATATCCCCTCCTCACGTGGTTTCGAACACTGGTGTGGGGAGGGCGGGAGTTGCACGACGCGCGCCACCCGCCCGGAGCGCGCCGCCGGGTGGTGGGTCAGTTTGATGCGACGGCAGCGGCTTTGACAGGATGAACGGCGACAGGATGGACAGGAGGGTCGACAGGATAGGTGCCCCGGGAGACTTCGCTTCCCGGGGCCGCTCCTCCTGTCCACCATCCTGTCCATCCTGTCGCCGTTCATCCTGTCAAAGCCGCTGCCGTTCCTGTCGCCCTCGAACCGACCCACTACTGATGGCGGTAGTGGGTCCGGTTGCGGCAACGGCAACTGCCATGTTGGCCATGGATGAACGCGGATGGACACGGATGCGTCCCGTCAGCATCCAGAGCTCCTCTCTGCCAGGAGAGAGGACCCCTTGAATGGTGCATGGGCAGATCCGTGTCCATCCGTGTCCATCCGTGGCCAACACGGCAGTTGCCGTCATACTGGCCCACCACCCGCCGCCGCGGTCAGATTTCGCCGTTGATGACCCGTCCGCGCAGGGCGAAGAACTCGGGTCCGAGCCGCAGGCCCAGCTCACCGGCGAGCTCCTCTACGGCGTTCAAAAGCTCGCGCTTGAGGCGGCGACCAGGATCTCCCGAAGGTAACGTACGTAACGTCCGCTCGATCTCGTGCGGCGAGCTGGCGAACGACTCGAAATCAAGGCGTCTGGCGGGACCCGTGGCGGGGCCGGCCGGGTACAACCAAATGTTTTCGTCGGCCGACCGGCGCTGGGCCGAGAGGACGCGCGGGTCGCTGCCGAGGGCCGCCGAGAGGCGGGCGGCGAGCGTGTTCGTAAGTTCTGATTTCCCAGTCATTACGCGCCACAGCTGCTGGCGCGAGATGCCCGCGGCGCGGGCCAGTTGCTGCTTCGCGAGGCCGCGCTCGATACGCAGCAGCTCGATCGCTTTGCCCAGCGCGGTGAGTTCCGAAGCGGGCGTAATTTCTGCGTCCGTGACCCCCTCATCCATTGACATACGTTCCAGCAGATAGTACTTTTCTGGCCCGAAGAACAACCGAAACTCCGCGACGTTCGTTGCAGAACGTAGAGGTAGTGGTGAGGAAAGTCAAGGAGAGGAGGGCCAGCACGACGCGCCCAACGGAGGGGGCCGGAGAAGCACGCGGACGCGGGGTCCGGCAGGTGGTCGAGCAGGTGCAGACCACGCCGCCGGCTCGACGGCGATCCGAGGTGCGCACCGCGGAATCGGAAGGGTCGGACGGGAAGGCGAACGGACGGCGGTCGAGGCAGGAACGCACGGCGAGCGAGGGGGCACCCGCCCCGGCACCAGCTCCGGAACCGAAGGCGCGGAAGTCCGCGGCGAGGACGCCGGAGGCGAAGGTCGAGCCGAAGGTCGAGCCGAAGGTCGAGGCGCCCAGGCCGGTCAGGGCGGCCAAGGCGGCCAAGGCGGCCAGGGCGGCCCCGGTGGTGAAGGTCGAGGCGCCGAAGCTGGAGGCGCCGAAGGCCAGGGTCGCCAGGGTCACCAGGGTCGCCAGGGTCACCAGGGTGGCCAAGCTGGTGAAGCCGGCCAAGGTCGAGGCGGCACCGGCGCGGGCGGTCCGGAAGATCCGGAAAGTCCGGAAGGCCGAGAAGGTTCGGCCGATCGCCAGGCGCGGGAAGGGGCGGAGCGGGGTTCGGAAGGTCGGGCGGCGCAAGCCGCTGAAGGCGCAGCCTCCGAAGCCGGCCCCGCGACACGTGAAGGTGCGCGAGCTCGACCCGCTCGTAATGTGCGGTCCGGGGACCACCGTGGCACGGCTGTTTCGGGTGGACGAGCGTGTCAACGGATCGGCCGCGACCCACCTCGTCTTCTACGACCGGCACGGCTGGTACTGCGAACACGGCAGGGCCTGCCCCGCGGTGCACGACGTACGCAAGCTCGGCAAGCACACTGGACTTAACTACAACGGTAGGATGAGAGCATGATCGCGAGACACGAGACACATCTGGACAAGACGGACATCTGGTCGAAGCTTGCCGCGCCACTGCCGGCGGGCGTCATCTCCTGGCGCCAGGATGGGAAGCCCATCTCGCGCGATGGGAAGTACTTTGCGCGATTCGTCGCGTACATCGAGGCGAACACCGTTCGCGAGCGCCTCGACAGCGTGGTCCCCGGGGAGTGGGACCTCACGCTCGAGCTGCTGCCGCCGATCCCGGGCGCCGGGGACGATGAGCCGCAGAGCTGCTCCTTCAAGGCGCGCCTGCAGATCCTCGGCGTGATCCGCGAGGACGTCGGGACCGGGCGCGACTACAAGTCGGCGGCCACGGACGCGTTCAAGCGCGCCGCCGTCCGCTTCGGGATCGCGCACGAGCTGTACGCCTACGAGCAGAACTGGGTGCAGGTGGACTCGGAGAGCAAGTACGCCAAGCCGCTCGAGGAGCCGCAGTCGGCCTACAACCGTCGTTATGCGGGGCGTACGGGCGTGGTGGGCGTGAAGGAGATTGGCGCCCCCCCGGCCGCAGTCGCGACCGCGCCGTCGGCGCAGGCCGCCGACGCCGAGGTCGAGGCGCCGATGCTGACGGTCACCAAGCTCTCGGACTCCGCGGCGTCCGCCGAGGAGATTCCGAGCTGCCCGAAGTGCGACGGCCGCATGTGGGACAACCGCTCCACCAAGCGCAACCCGAAGGCGCCGGACTTCAAGTGCCGCGACCGCTCCTGCGACGGCGTGATCTGGCCGCCGAAGGCGGCGCCGGCCACCGGGCGCAGCACCACGCGCACCGAGAAGGCCGCGGCGGCCGAGCGCGAGCCGGAGATCGTCCTCGACAGCTCGCCGCTCGCGACGGGGACGGACGACATCCCGTTCTGAGCTTCGACCGCACGGTGATGTGAAAAGGCCCCGGAGGGAGCTTCCCTCCGGGGCCTTTTGCGCGCCAGGCAGGACGACTCGTCAGGCGGGTGATAGAACGGCTTGTCGAGCGCACTACGGATGCTCGGGGCGGGATTCGAACCCGCATCCGCTTGCGCGGCAGGGTGTTTAAGACCCTTGCGTCCACCAGTTGCGCCACCCGAGCCAAAACAAACGCGGCCCTTCGAATCGTCGAAGGGCCGCGTCAGAGCGGGAAACGGGACTCGAACCCGCGACCCCAACCTTGGCAAGGTTGTGCTCTACCAACTGAGCTATTCCCGCGTGCGGGCAGAAGTATAGCGGCCGCGTCGGACGCAAACAAGCGCGGCCGGCGCGCGCTCAGGGGCGCACGCCGAGCGCGTGAATCGCGTACCAGATGGTGTACGCCAGCAGCCCCGAGAGCGCCCCGTCGCCGCCGTCCCCGACCGCCTTCCCGTCCTCGTCCACCAGCTCGGCCGCGATCCCGTTGTCGAGCGGCGCGCGGCGCAGCCAGTCCAGGATCGACTGCGCGTCCGGGCCGAGCAGGCGCGCGCACTGGAGCGCGAGCAGCCGCGGCGTGACCGTCGCCGCGCGCGCGGTTCGACGATACGTGGAGTCGTTGCGATCCACCGCCTCGTACATCGGCAGCCAGAGCGCCGACGCCGCCGGGTCGTCCTCGGCCGACACCTTTCCCGTCAGGTCGATGGCGGACGCGAAGCGGCCCTTCGCGTCGCGCTCGGTGGCGAAGTGGCGGCGGAGCGCGGCGCGCACGGCCTCCGGGTCCTCCACGTCGCGCGCGGCCTGCTCGTCGAGCGTGCGGCGCAGCACGTCCAGCGCCTGGGCCACCACCGCGTTTCCGTGCAGCGTGTACGGGTGCGGCGGCGGGTCGCCGGAGATGCCGACCTCGGTCGAGTAGAGCGGTACGTGCTGGTCGCGCCGCGCGCGCAGGTCGTCCGCGGAGAGGTAGAGCGAGTCCGCGAGCGCGGCCTCCTCGACGATCTCGTCGTCGCCGGTGTCCCGGATGTAGCGGTCCACCGCCAGCGCGTACGCGGCCGCGCCCTCCAGCGAGAAGCCCGGCTCGAACAGCGTGCCGTCGAAGTAGTGGACCCCCTGCCCCGGCGCGTAGCCGTGCAGTTCGCACATGCGCAGCAGCAGCTCGCGCGCGAGCCCGGCGTCGGCCAGCTGCACGGCGGGGAGCGTCCAGCAGAGCGCCTCCCAGTCGCGCGTGGTCACGCCGCGCGAGTGCCACGGCGCGCGAGAGCGAACCAGGTAGTAGTGCGCGTCGTCCAGCGCGCGGCCGGCGCCGTAGAAGTACGCGAAGAGCAGGTTCCGGTTCACGAGTCGGTCGAGCGCATCGCTCCCGGTCGTCTGCTCGAGCGCGGCGAGCGCGTCCCGCGTCCCGCGGAGCAGCTCCGCCCAGCCTCGGCGGCGCATCACCGCGACGGTCGCCTCGGCGCCATCCCGCTCCGGGCCTGCGGCCAGGTAGAACGCGGCCGACCCGCGCTCCCCCGGCTCGACCCGCAGCTCGCGCGCGATGCTGAACGACGGCGAGGGCCCGTCGCCGGACTCCAGCTGCGCCTCGCCGTCCGCCCCGATGGCGAGCGCCGCGAGCCCCGGCCGCGCCGCGCCTTCCAGCACCAGCACGCCCTGGTCGCCGCCCCGCAGCACGTGGTGCGCGTCCTCGAACGGCCGCGCCGTGCGCACGCGCTGCTGTCGGTGTCCCAGCACGCCGCGCAGCGAGAGCGCGACGCTCACCGCCTCGCGCCCGCGATTCTCCACGCTCAGCGCGTACGCCGCGCCGGCGACGTCGGCGTCCCGTCCGAAGGGCGCGAACACCGTCCCCCGCACCAGCAGCGGGCCGAGGGTGCAGGTGAACGTCGGCAGCCAGCCGAGCACGCGCTCCCAGGCCAGTCCTTCGGCCGCCAGCGTCTTCTCGACCCCGTCCACCACGACGGTCGGCCGGGCCAGCGCCGGTCCCGTGCCGGAGACGAAGTCCGGGTGTCCCGCGAACTCGATCGCCGAGCGCGCCCCGCGGTGCAGGAGGCCGAGCGCGTGCAGCCCGCCGTCCGCCGGATGGATGCACGGCAGCGAGAGCCAGTGGTTGCCGGTGAGCTGCCAGGGGACGCGCGGGGGTGGGTGCGGGGGCACGGACTGGGCGGTGGAGCGAGTTGACTGGGGTAGTGAACGTGGCTAATCTAGCGCGCGGGCGGCGTCGATGGCCCGAGTGCGGGCCCGGCGCGTCCGGACCGCCTGACGGCGGACCGCCTCCTCAACCCACTGCCCGCACCCATACCACCACGTGCACCGAAGACTCGCGCGGCGCGGCCGGCGTGCGCCGTGTGCGGTGATCGCGATGCTCGCGCTCGCCGCGGGGCCCCTTCGGGCACAGCGAGTCCTCGGATCCGGGCAGGCGCCGGACGCCTTTCTCGTCCCGCGCGGCACCGCACGCATCTCGCTCTCGCAGAGCTTCGACGGCTTCGCCGAGCGGTACGACGCGGACGGCAAGCGTCAGCCGCTCGCCGCGGCGTACAACGCGCAGAGCTTCGGCGCCGCGAACCTCCCGGCGCTCCGGGCCGCCGACCAGGACGTTCGGACGCTCTCCGGACTCAGCCTCTCGCTCGGCACGCTGAACACGCGCGCCGACGCGCTCGTGCGGACGGCGCGCTTCGACCTGGACGTGGGACTCGCGTCGTGGCTCACCATCGGCGCGACCGTCCCGTACGTCCTCACCCGCGTCGACGTGGCCGCCCTTCTGAACGAGTCCGGGCTCGGCGCGAACGCGGCGGTGAACCCAGTTCGCTCCGGGCTGAGCCAGACCACGCAGAAGGCGGCCGTCGACTCCAACCGGGCGCTCGCCGCGCAGCTGGATACGGCGGCGGCGCGGCTGCAGCGGCAGCTCACGGGGTGCACGCCGGCATCGGCCTGCGACGCGATTCAGGCGCTGCTGGGCGAGGCGGCCGGCTACCGCGCGGCGCTCGAGCGCACGTTCGGCACGGCGCCCGGGTCGGGGGCGGCGTTCGTGCCGGCGAACAACAGCGCCGTCCAGCAGGCCATCGACCAGCGACTGTCCGACTTCAGCGGGCGGGTTCGCACCCAGCTGATGGAGAACAGCGACCTGATCGTCAGCCGTCCGTTCGCGCCCGAGATCCCCGTCACCACGTCCGACCTCGATCTGCTCGCCACCACGGACCTCGCGGGCGTCGTGGGCGGCGAGATCGGCGCGATCGAGCACGGGCACCTGGGCGACGTCGAGCTGCGCGCCCGCGTGCGACTGCTCGACACCTTCGGCGGCAACGCCGACCGCCGACTCTCGCCGAGGGGGTTCAACCTGCGGGCGGCGGTCACCGGCACGTTCCGACTCGGCACCGGCCGGCCGGATTCGCCTGACGAGTTCTTCGACGTGGGCGCCGGCGACGGGCAGGACGACGTCGAGGTGGGCGCGACCGCGGACGCCCTGTTCGGGTCGCGGGCGTGGGTCTCGGTCACGGCGCGGTACACCGTGCAGATGGCCGACCGGCTGCCGCGCCGCATCACGGACTCGCCGGCCGACGCGTTCCCCGAGGCGTTCCGGCTCCAGACGGTCGACCGGGACCTGGGCGACGCGATGCAGCTCGAGGTCGCGCCGCGCTACGCGCTGTCGGAGTACTTCGCCGTCGAAGGGTACTACTCCTTCCGCCGCACCGAGGCCGACACGTACGCCGGCGTGTTCGACCTCACGTCCGAGCAGACGGGCGGCGACCCGCTGACGCTCGACGCGGCGACGCTGGGCGTGGGTACGGGGCAGCGCGAGCATCGGGTGGGATGGTCGCTGGTGTTCTCGACGCTGCGGGGCGCGCACGGCCGGCGCCCGCGGCTGCCGATCGAGATCGCGTTCTCGCACGCGGACGTGGTGCGAGGGTCGGGCTTCGTCGCGCGCACCAGCACGAGCCGCATCCAGATGCGCGCCTACACCGGACTGCTCGGCGGGCGCCCGACGCCGTGAGCACCGCGACGGACGGGCGGCGGCGGGCGCGCGCGGGACAACCCGATAGCAGACGGTTGGGACCAAGGATACATTGACGTCGTCGCGCCCCCGTGGCACGGGCCGGCGTTCGAACTCATCCATCGGAGGTTGGCAGATGAGGCTCAATCGAGTACGTGGTTCACTCCTGTCGCTCGCCGCGGCGGTCGCGGGCTGGCTCGCCGCGGCGCCGGTCGCGGGCGCGCAGGGGTTCGGGCTCAACGAGATCGGGACCTGCGCCGTCGCGCGTCAGGCGGCGGTGACGGCCGCCCCGTGCAACGACGCGTCGATGATCTACTGGAACCCCGCCGCCCCGTCGTCCATGCCGGGGCGGTTCTCGCTTCTGCTCGGCGTGGCGCCGATCGGGGTGGGCGGGGACTTCACCCAGGACACGACCGGCACCGTGTTCGAGGGCGACGTGCCGTGGGAGTTCCCGCCGCACGCCTTCCTCAACTATAGCTTCGGCGACCGCTTCAAGTACCGCTGGGCGAGCCGCGTCGCGCTCGGACTCGGCGTCTACGTGCCCTACGGCCTGACGTCGCAGTGGCACTCGGACTTCATCGGCCGCTTCTCGGCGCAGAAGGCGTCGCTGCAGACGATCTACGTGCAGCCCAACCTGTCGTTCGAGGTCATCCCGGGGCGGCTCTCGCTAGGCGGCGGGCCGGTGTTCGGCCACTCGACGCTGGAGCTGAGGCAGTCGCTCGACCTGGCCGACCAGCGACTCCCGACGGGGGCCACGTTCGGCCAGATCGGGATCGCGCGCGGCACCGAGTTCGGGCGGGCCGAGCTCAAGGGCGACGGCACCGCGTGGGGGGCGCACTTCGGCGCGCACGCGCGGCTGACGCCGACGATCAACGTCGGCGTGCGCTGGCTCTGGTCGATGTACTTCGACTACACGGGCGACGCGACCTTCCGGCGCGTGCCGACCGCGCTCGTGCTCTCGGGCCAGCTGCGGGCGCCGGACGGCAGCGTCGCGCTGCCGGCGGGCACGATCCTCGACACGGTGCTCGCCAAGAACTTCGCCACCGGCGGCCTGCTGGTCGACCAGGACGTGACGACGGCGATCAAGCACCCGGGCCAGGTGCAGTTCGGCATCGGCTACACGGGGCTCGAGGGGACGCAGATCGGCATCGACGGGCAGTGGATCCGCTGGTCGGACTTCGACGCGCTGCCAGTCAACTTCGCCGGGCCGGCCCGCGTGAGCAACCGCGCGCTGATCGAGGACTACGAGGACTCGTGGTCGTTCCGGGTCGGCGCCGAGCGCAACTTCGCCGGGCTGTTCAAGAACGGCTTCGCCGGCCGAATCGGCTACAGCTTCGTCCAGACCCCGGCGCCTGACGTGACGGTGACGCCGCTGCTCCCCGACCAGGACCGCAACAACTTCGCGCTCGGCGTCGGCGTCCCGCTCGGCCGCAACTGGGCGTTCGACGCCAGCTACCTGAAGGTGGACACGGAGGGGCGCCGCGGCCGCGTGGCGGAGCGCCCGTCGCGGACGATCACCGACCCCGAGACGCTGAACTCCGGCTTCTACCGCCTGTCGGCCAACATCTGGTCGTTCAGCCTCAAGGCGCAGTTCTGACCCCATCGCGACTCACACTGACGGAGCGTCCGAGATGCCTCGCTTCCAGTACGTAGCCCGCCGAGTCGCCCTGGCCGCCATCGCGGCGGCCGCGCTGGCGAGCTGCGACGACGACAAGAAGGAACTTCTGGGGGTCGATACCTCCAACCGCGCCGGCGGCTCGCTGTTCGACAGCTACGTCGCCCTCGGCAACAGTCTCACCGCCGGCTGGCAGTCCGGCGGGATCAACGACTCCACGCAGCGGCAGAGCTACGCCTACCTGCTGGCGAAGCAGGCCGGGGCGCGGTTCGTGTACCCGTCGCTCGCGAAGCCCGGCTGCCCCATTCCGGCGACGAACTTCGGCGACGTGGTGGCGCAGACCTGCGCGTTCCGGATCGTCCGCGCCAACGAGGCGCCGCTGAACAACGTCGGCGTCCCGCTCGCGTTCCTGTTCGACTCGAGCCTGGCCTTCCCGTACGACACGACCCGCTCCGCCCCCACCGGATTCCCGCGCCGCTCGACGACGGCGGCCGCGAACGCGCTCCAGACCATCATCCTCGGCGGCGAGACGCAGATCCAGCGCGCCGTGGACGCCCGCGCCACCTTCGTCTCGCTCTGGATCGGGAACAACGACGTGCTGGCGCCGGCGTCGGTCGGTCTGCTGACGGGCGTCGCGGGCCAGGCGCCGCCGCTCCTGCCGACGGCGTCCTACACGAACGCGGCCAAGTTCGTCGTCGACTCGCTCGCCAGGGCGGTGCCGACGATCCGGGGCGGCATCATCATCGGCGTCGTGAACGTGGGGGGCGCGCCCCGATTCTTCTCCGGCAGCGCCCTGTGGACCGGCACCGGGCCGACCGCGCCAGGCACGCCGACCGCGCTCGCGGCGAGCATCAGCACGATCACGGGGAAGACGGTCACCATCCTTCCCAACTGCGCCGGCTCGACGAACCTGATCTCGACGGTGCTCATCGAGCAGATCAAGAACTTCGACCCGACGACGACGCCCGCCCGGGGGTACCCGCCGGTGATCAGCTGCGAGCCGGCGACGGTGCCCGGCGTGCCCACGTCGGCGCAGCTCGGGAACTTCTTCATTCTCAGCGGCCCGGAGCAGACGGCGATCTCGGCTGCGGTCAAGGCCATCAACGACACGCTGCTGGTGAAGGCCAACCAGTACGGATGGGCCTTCTACGACCCGAACAACACCACGAACGGACTCCCGGCGCTGAAGACCGCGGGGATCATCCCGTCCGTGCCGAACTTCACCGACCCGAAGAACCCGTTCGGGCTCGGTATCTCGGTCGACGGCGTGCACCCGCGCCGGCCGGTGAGCGCGCTCGTCACGAACGCGCTGATCGACGTGATCAACGCAAAGTATCAGCTGAGCATCCCGAAGATCACGGACACGACGTCGCCGGTGGACCCGCAGTAGCCGCTCCAGGCGGTAGTCCACCATGACGAAGGCCGGACGGTGCGCGCGATGCACCGTCCGGCCTTCTCGCGTCCAGGCGCGCCCTGGCGCGTCAGGCGCCGCGCCGCGCCCCGCGCTTCCCCCGCGACGGCGCGGCCGCGAGCGGGACGCCGCCGCCGTTCGCGTGCGACGACGCCGAGACGCCCGCCGGCGCCGCCACGGCGCCGAGCGCGGCGCCGCCCGG
>DATFPD010000456.1:0-7597 GCA_035265005.1 Gemmatimonadaceae bacterium
GGCGCCGAACGCCACGCGCAGCGTGCGCCCCGGGGTCGCGAGCGACGGACTGTAGACCGGATGGGCCGAGTGGCAGGCCGCGGCCGCGGCCGCGACGCCGACCGCCAGGAGTCTCCGCGGGCCCCTCACTCGTCCAGCGCCTCGGCGAAGAGCGCGTCCAGGTCGATGCGCAACGATTCCGGCGCGGGCTCGGGACGCCACTCGATCGCGCCGCTCACGACCTCCGGGCGCTCGTCCTCGGGCCGCCAGCGCTCGACCAGGCGCGCGTCCACGTCCACGATCCAGTACTCGTCGGCCCGCCAGCGCTGGTAGAGCCGGCGCTTCTTCCCGCGGTCGCTGCGCGCGCTCGACGGCGAGACGACCTCCGCCGCCAGCCGCAGGTGGCGGACGTCGGCCGAGCGCCTGGGGCGCTTTCGCGCCTCGTCGACGGCGACGAAGACGTCCGGCTGGACTCGCGCCCGCCGGTCGAGCTGCACATCCGCCGGCGCGATGATCGCCCGGCCGAGCGCGTGCCGCCGGACGTACGGACTCAGCCGGGCGATGAGCGCCAGCGCGACATCCTGATGGTCGAAGCTCGGCGCCGGGGTCACGAGCAGCTCCCCGTCGATGACCTCGTAGCGGTTCCCGTCGTCGGGGAGCGCGTCGAGGTCTTCGGGGAGCCAGAGCTTGTTGGGCGGGAAGGCGAGGGCCATGCGCGACTGCCTCCGGGGAGAAGCGCTCTCGTATGCATACGCCCCAACGTGCGCCGAGTACAGCCCCGCGCGGCACCGAACGGTTGCGGGACGGAGCGCCGGATTGCGGGTGTCTGCGCGCTTGCGTCTCCCTGCCGCGCGCGAGATTATCCGCGATTCCCCACACTCGGCCGCCACGCGGCACCCCATGAGACGCAGACCACTCCACAGCGGCGCGACGCTCGCGCTCATCGCCGGCGCGGCGTGCGCGCAGAACGCGGCCCGGCAGGGCGCCGCCGGCGCGCCTTCGACCACCCAGAGCGCCGCCCCCGCCCCCGCCACCTCCATCGCGTCGCGCACCGCCGGCATGGAGCGGCGCGACGGCTTCATCCCCGTCTACCTCGACGCGCGGACGGGGAAGATCCACCTCGAGCTGCCGCGCGACTCGACGCGGCTGCTGCTGTTCGTGAGCGAGGCGACGGGGCTCGGCTCGAACCCGGTGGGGCTCGACCGCGGCGCCGACGGGATCAACCAGGTCGCGCGCTTCGACCGCGACGGCGACCGGGTGCTGGTCGTGTTCGAGAACTGGTCGTTCCGCGGCGCCGCCGACAACGCCGCGCACGCGCGCACGGTGGCCGAGTCGTTCCCGCCGAGCACCGTCGCCGCGCTGCCGCTGGTGGCGAGCGAGGGCGGGCGGCTGCTGGTGGACGCGACCGACTTCTTCTTCCGCGACTGGGTGGACGTCGCGGGGACGCTCCAGCGCTCGGGGCAGGGGTCGTACACGCTGGCGCGCGACCGCTCGGGCGTCTACCGACCGTACACGCGCGGCTTCCCGACGAACACGGAGGTGGACGTCTCGCTCACCTTCGCCGCCGCCGGCCAGCCCGGCGGGATCGTGTCGCAGATGGCGCCCGACGGCCGGGCGTTCACGATCCGCCAGCACGCCACGCTGCTCCAGCTGCCTGACGACGGCTACCGCCCGCGCGAGATGGACCCGCGGGTGGGCTACTTCGGGATCACCTTCAAGGACTACGCGCAGCCGATCCAGGCGCCGCTCGAGCAGCGGTGGGCCTCGCGCCACCGCCTGACGCGGGCGAACCCGGGCGACCCCAACAGCCCGATCACCAACCCGATCGTCTACTACATCGACCGCGGCATCCCGGAGCCCGTGCGCTCGGCCAGCGTGGAGGGGGCGAAGTTCTGGGAGCAGGCGTTCGACCGCGCGGGGCTCCGCGGGGGGTTCGTGGTGCGGGACCTCCCCGAGGGCGCCGACCCGCTGGACGCGCGCTACAACGTGGTGCAGTGGGTGAACCGCAACGAGCGCGGCTGGTCGATCGGCGGCGGGCTGGTCGACCCGCGCACCGGGGAGCTGGTGAAGGGGATGGCGCGCATGGACTCGCACCGCGCGCGCACCGACTACAACCTCTACGCCGGCCTGATGGGCGCCGACGCGGCGGCGGCGGACACGGCATTCGTGCTCGCCCGCGTCAGGCAGGTGACCTCGCACGAGGTCGGCCACACGCTGGGGCTGGCGCACAACTACATCGCGTCGACCTACGAGCGCGGCTCGGTGATGGACTACCCGCCGCCGCGCGTGCGCCTGACGTCGTCGGGCGAGATCGACATCTCGAAGGCCTACACCACGGGCCCCGGCGACTACGACGAGTGGGTCATCCGCTGGGGCTACGGCGTCTTCCCGGCCGGGGGCGAGCGCGACTCGCTCGACGCGATCGTGCGCGAGGGGCTGCGGAAGGGCTACCTCTTCCTCTCCGACGCCGACGCGCGCCCCGAGTTCTCCTCCGACCCGCGGGTGAGCCTGTGGGACGACGCGGCGACGCCGACCGAGTTCCTCACCCACCAGATGGCGGTGCGCAAGGTGGCGCTCCGCCGCTTCGGCGAGCGCAACATCCGCCCCGGCGAGCCGGTGGCGCTGCTCCAGGAGCGCCTCGCCCCGGTGTACCTGATGCATCGCTTCGCCACGGGCTCGGTGGCGAAGGCGATCGGCGGGATGGAGTACAGCAACGCGGTGCGCGGGGACGCGCTCCAGGCCACGCGCCCGGTGCCGCCGGCCGAGCAGCGCGAGGCGCTCGGGATGCTGCTCGACGCGCTGCGCCCCGAGGAGCTGGCGATCCCGGACACGGTGCTGACGCTGCTCGCCCCGCGCCCGTACTCGTACGGCGACTACGTGGAGCTCTTCCGCAGCCGTGCCCGGCCGGCGTTCGACGAGCTGGGCGCGGCGCGCACGCTGGCGCAGATGATCGTCGACCCCATCCTCCAGCGCGACCGGCTGGCGCGGCTGGCGATGTTCGCGCACCGGCAGCCGAACCCGCTCACCATCGGCGAGGTGATCGACTCGCTGACGGCGTCGTGGCGGATGCGGGACGCAGGCGGAGCCCGGCTCGGCGCGAAGCACGCCGCGCTCCAGCGCGTGACGCAGCGCGCGGTCGCCGACCGGCTGCTAACCCTGGCCGCCGACGACCAGGCCTCGCCCGAGGTCCGCGCCGCGGCCGAGTTCAAGGTCGCGCAGCTCCGCGACGCGGCGCGCGGGCGTTCGCGCTCGGGCTCGGACGCCGAGCGCGCGCACTGGATGTCGATCGAGGGCGACTTCACGCGCTGGATCGAGCGCCGCGAGCTCCCGAAGCCGACGCCGGCCCTCGTGGCGCCGCCGGGGGACCCGTTCGGGATGTTCTGACAAACTGCGAAATTGACCACAGAGGCACAGAGAACACAGAGGACGGGCACCAAGAAGAGTGTCCCTCTCTCGGGACGAGATGCCGAAGCGCTTTGGGGGACTCCTCCCGTGTGCCCGTCCTCTGCGTCCTCTGCGTCCTCCGCGGTTCAATCGTTCTTCAGCGAAGCCGACCGGCCGGGGGCCCCTCGTCGGTGTGCCCCTCCTCGGTGTCTCTGTGCCTCCGTGGTCGATCTTCAGCCGGCCGGACGCCGAGCAGAGATGTTGAGCCGCCAGTAGTCGAGGTGGTACGCCGGGCAGTCGCGGCCGGAGACGGCGGTCACGTCGTCCAGGAAGCGCTCGCGCTGGCGCTCGTCAGGCAGCCGGGCGAGGTGGTTGCGCAGGACCACGGTCTTCATGAAGGCGCGGTACTCGGCGGGGCCGGGGAAGGGGGTCGGCGCTTCCTCCAGCCAGGTCTCGACGTCGACGAAGCCGGCGGCGCGGAGGCGAGCCGCCGTGTCGTCGGGGGAGGCGAAGTGCCAGGGCTCCCGCCATTCGCCGAAGTAGGCGGCGTACGGATGCTCGTGCATGACGCGCTCGGTGAGCGCGTGGGCGCGCGCCAGGTTCGGGCCGCCGCCGCACTGCGCCACCAGTCGGCCGCCCTGCCGGAGCGCCGCGTGCAGGCTGCGGAAGAGCGCGTCGTGGTCCTTGATCCAGTGGAACGTCGCGGTGCTGAACACCGCGTCGGCGGCGGCGGCGAACGGCAGCGCGGTGAGGTCGGCGCGGACGGTGGCCGCCCGCTCCCTCGCGATCTGGCGGGCGAGCGTGGCGCGCGCCTCGCGCAGCATGCTCTCCGAGAGGTCCACGGCGAGGGCGCGGCCGCGGGGCAGGCGGTCGAGCAGGTCGGCGGTCAGGCGGCCGCTGCCGCAGCCGGCGTCGAGCACCGTCTCGTCGCCGGCCAGCGTCAGGCGCGCGAGCACCTTCCGCCCCCACTCCAGCTGCGGCGACGAGACGCGGTGGTACGCGGCGCCGTCCCAGTCGGCGGCCTCGCGCCGGGTCACTGGCTGATCACCCGCGCCTGCTTCCGCATCGCCGCCTCGATCTCCTCGATCTCGCGCGGCGCCTTCGACAGGCGCTCGAGCCCCGTCTCGGTGACCAGGTAGTCGTCCTCGATCCGCACGCCGATGTCCCGGTACTTCTCCACCGCCGGCCGCACCCGCGCGATGAAGGCGCGGTTGCGCGGCGTGTCGGGGAGCATGTCGAGCGCGCCCGGGCGCACGTAGACGCCGGGCTCGATCGTCACCGCGTCGCCGGGGCGGAAGACGTTCGGCTCGACGTACGCGTGCGCGGGGTCGTGCACGTCGAGGCCGATCCCGTGGGTGGGGCCGTGCGGCATGAACAGCGAGAGCTGCGGGCAGACGTCATCGGCGCCGCGGCAGAACCCCTTGGGCGCGTCGAAGGTGGCGTCGGGCGACTCGATCAGCCCGAGCCGCGCGAGGCCGCGGGCGACGACGGCGCGGATCGAGTCCACCTCCAGCTTCGCCGCCCCGCCGGCCCGCACCTGCCGCTCGCCGGCCGCCTGCGCCTCGCGCACGATCCGGTAGACCTCGCGCTGCGCGGCGCTGAACGTCCCGCTCACCGGGATGGTGCGCGTCACGTCGGCCGCGTACCCCTGGTAGAGCGCGCCCACGTCCATCACGAGCACGTCGCCGGCGCGCAGGACGCGGCTGTTCTCGCTGTAGTGCAGCGTCGTCGAGTTCGGGCCGCCGCCGACGATCGACGAGTACGCCGGGCGGTCGCCGCCGAGCCGGCGGAAGGTGTAGTCGACCAGCGCCTCCACCTCGAACTCGGCGCGCCCGGGGGCGACGAACGCCATCGCCTCGCGGTGCGCCTGGTCCGTGATCGCGATCGCCTTGCGCAGCAGCGCCACCTCGGCGGGGCTCTTGCGCGCGCGCATCAGGTCCACGATCGGCGTCGCGTCGCGCACGTCGAGCGACGGGAAGCGCTGGCGCAGCGAGCGCGTGGCCGCGGCGCCGAAGCTCAGCGAGTCCGCGTCCGCGAACTCGTTCGACTCGAAGTCCCCCACCACCCAGAACGGCAGCCCGACCCGCGCCAGCGAGTCCAGCACCGACGCCAGCTCGTCGTTGCGGCGCGCGGCGAGCCCGGTCTGCCGCGCGATGTCCTCGGGCGTCACGCGCGCGCCGGTGTAGAACTCGCGCCGCGCGTCGCGGGGCTGCACGAACAGCGTCCCGGTCGTGCGCCCGCCGCGCTTCACCATCACCAGCGCCGCGTCGGGCGCGCGGAAGCCGGTGAGATAGCTGAACGCGGGGCGCTGCGTGAAGCTCGGGTAGTGCCGCGTCTCGTCGCGCGCGCCGAACGCGACCACCACGCCGCTGTCGATGCGGGCGGCGAGCGTGTCGCGCCGCGCGGCGTACTCGGCGGGGGCGATCTGCGCCGAGAGCGGCGCGGTCCAGAGCAGGAGGGAGAAGAGCGGAAGCGTGGCGCGTGACATGGGAGCGGCTCGGCGAAGGAGAAGCAAGAATACAGCTGCGAGCTGCCAGGTGCGAGATGCGAGCAGTGCTCGGTGAGCGGTTCACCGAGCACTGCTCGCATCTCGCAGCTGGCAGCGCTATTTCATCGGATCGCCGACAGGAGCCCCCTCGTGCGGTCGAACTCGAGCGCCGTCTCGGCCGCCTGCCGGCCGATCTTCTGCCCGGCGAGGATGTCGAACTGGTAATGCAGCCCCGCGTAGAAGCGCGACTGCCCGGCCTCCGCGACTTCCGCCATCAACGCCGGTCCCGCGGCCGGGAACACGCTGGCCAGCACGCCGGCCGCGGACCCCGACACGCAGGAGTGGCCGGACGGGTAGGAGGGGTGGCTCGGCAGCCCCACCGGCAGCTTGATCGCCGGGTCGGCGTGCGAGGGGCGGATGAACCAGTACGTGTACTTGGCGTCGAAGCAGGCGATGGAGGCATCGATCATGGTCGCATCCATCAGGGCGAGGACGTGCGACGCCTCGCGCTCGTCGAGCCCTGCCGCCTCGATCAGCCCGGCCGCCCGGACGCCCCACTGGCCGGCCGTCGTGATCGCGCTGATCCCCCAGTAGCGAGAGATGCTGTCCCGCTCGGTCGTACGATGGTCCGAGGCGTAGCGCACTGCGTCCAGCGCGCTCTGGTACTCCGGCGAGCCGAAGGCGGGCGGCGGACCGGGGCGGAACTGGCTGCCGCTCGTGAGGAAGAACGGCTTCATGCCGGGGAGCTGCACACCGGCGGGCGGGGCCAGTCTGAGCCAGAGGCCCGGGCCGACCGGGACGGTGCCCGTCCAGGGGGTGGTGTAGCCATCCGTCACCGCCCGCGCCAGCACCTGCGCCGCGGCGGCCTCGCCGATCTCGACGCCGCGCGTGTAGTGCGGGTGCGTCCTGCCGGGCCCCTCCTCCCCCTGGGCGAGAACCATCGCCTCGAGCGACCTGGCCTCCGCCGGGTAGAAGGAGGCGAGGACCGCGGCCGACGCACCGGCGATCGCGCCGCGCTCGGCCTCGAAGTCGCGCCGGCCTTCGCCCTGCTCCGCGTCCACGACGGCGGCGTAGCGCGCCACGCTCACGAGGGAGTAGACGCGCGCCCCGAGGAGCGCACTCGCGGCGTACTTGGCCACGAGTCCCTGCGCCGTCCTCTGCCAGGCGAGCGTCGCGAGCCCGCGGTCCGCGGTGACGGCGCTGGCGGCGGGAGCGTCGGCAGGCGCCGGGGTGGTCACAGCGTCGCTGCATCCGGCGAGCAGCAGCAGCGCGGCGCCGAGCGAGGCGGCGCACGTGGTGGCGCGCACGGCGGTACGCCGGGAGTGCGCGATCGGGGAGGTGATGGCGGGCATGAGTCCTCCAGGGTGGTGGGACGGGATAGTGCGGGGGGCGGCTGCGGCTGCGGCATGGTAGGAGCCGTTAGGTAGACGCGGCGTCGTCTCGCCAACACGTCACGCGTCCGACGCCAGCGCCGGCGCGCCTACGATAGACGGCCGGACGGGAGGAAAGTCGCCGTGGTGGAGGCGTGAAGGCGGCGACTCCTGACGCCCTGACGGCGGGCGGCGCGTTGCGAGCTCGTCCGCGCGCGCGTATGCTCTCGCGTCTGCGAACCGTCCCTCCCGCGAACTGTCCCGCCATGCGCCGTGCCCTTCCCGCCCTCGCCCTCGCCCTCGCCGCGGCGTGCCGCGCCCCGGCGCCGCCGCCGGCTGCCGCCGCGCCCTCGCTCGCGATCACGAACGTGACCGT
>DATFPD010000457.1:0-5747 GCA_035265005.1 Gemmatimonadaceae bacterium
GCATGAATGGATGCCGTTCATCGGCTACCAGTCCCGCCGGGAGCTGACCGACACGCGCGAACGGAAGGAATACGGTCTCGCCGCGCGTCCGGACGTCCACTCACTGGACAACCTCGAAGCCCGCCGCGACCCGACCGGGCAGGAGCTCTTCGATCTCGACGTGACGGTCGGGACGGCGGCGAACCAGACCGCCGTCGCCCCCGGAGAGCTGCTCGGGACGTGGACGCGCGACGGCCGACGCTACTTCCACTACGCGTCGCCGGACATCGGGCCCGGCTACGCCATCTTCTCCGCCGAGTACGCGGTGCGGAAGGCGCGCGCCGGCGGTGTCGCGATCGAGGTCGTCCACACTCCCGCGCACGACCATAACGTGGAGCGCATGCTCCGCAGCATGGAGCTGGCGCTCTCCCAGTACACGAAACGATTCGGGCCCTACCCGTACAGGGTGCTCCGGATGGTCGAATACGTTCGGCAAGACGCCGGGGCGCACGCGGCGCATGCCACCATCTGGTATTCGGAGAACTTCTCGCTGCTCGACCCGGCCCACGACGAGCGCGGGATCGACCTGCCGTTCGCCGTGGTGGCGCACGAGGTGGCGCATCAGTTCCAGGTGGCGCCCGCGCGCGTCGAGGGGCGGGCGCTGCTCAGCGAAAGCTTCGCCTGGTACGCCGCGATGGGCGTCATCGAGCAGCAGTACGGCGCCGAGCACCTGGCGCGCTTCCTCGACTTCATGCGCCGGGACTATCTGACTCCCCGCGCCCGGGCCGACGTGCCGCTGCTGCGCGCGTCAGACGACTTCCTCGCCTACCGCAAGGGCCCGTTCGCGATGTACGCGCTGCGGGAGTACGTGGGACAGGAACGGGTCGACCTCGCGTGGCGGCGGCTGCGCGCGCGGCACGCGTCGCACGAGCCGCCGTTCGCGACCTCGCTCGATCTGTATCGTGAGCTTCAGCAGGTCACACCGGACTCGCTGCAATACCTGCTGCACGACCTCGTCGAGGCGAACACGTTCTGGGAGCTCGAGACGGAGCGAGCTGCGGCGGAGCCGACCGGAGCGGGCACCTGGCGGGTGACGCTCGACGTGCGGGCGCGCAAGGTGGCGGTGGACACCGCGGGCGTCGAGACCCCGGTGCCGATGGACGACTGGGTGGAGGTCGGCGTCTTTGCGCCAGCGGAGAAGGGCGACGCGTCAGGCAAGCCGCTGTACCTGCAGAAGCACCGCATCCGCTCGGGCGCGCAGCGCATCAGCGTGACCGTGCCGGCCCGGCCGGCGCGGGCGGGGATAGACCCGCGCCACCTGCTGATCGATGTGAGCGTGGACGACAACGACAAGCAGGTGAAGGTCGGGAGCTGAGGGCGCGTACGGCTGCCCTGCCCTGGTCCTCGACAGGGCACGCGCGCCGGCCGTCGCGGGCCGTCACTCGGGGCGGACGTCCGCGCGCGGGCGCCCGAGCGGGAGCGGCGTGAGCCGCACCGTCGCGACGCTCCGCGCGAAGGTCCAGCGCTGCGAGAGTAACGCCGCCGTCGGCTGCGCGATCGCGATCGCCGCGCGGGGCTCGTCTACCGCTCGCATCGACGCCCGGCCGCCCGCCAGCACTACGAGCCGCATCCATCCCTGGCTCGGGTACAGCGCCTGGTCGGGAATCCGCAGCGTCGCGCGCGCCCCGGCCTCCACGCGACCGAGCAGCCACTGGCGCCGCGCGCCGACGAGATAGACGTGCACGTAGTCGCCGGCCTCGTTGTCGAAGCGGATGGCGAGCGGAGGCCCGTCGGCAGGGGCGGGCCGATCCCACGCCGGGCGTGCCGGGCCGCTGGCGCAGCCGGCGAGGGTGAGGGTCAGCGTCAGCGCGAGGGCGAGCGAAACCAGGGAGTGGGTGCGGGGCGTAGTCATCGTGTCCTCCGGAAGTTGGAGCGGCGCGCTCGGCGCCTCATCCGATAGCGCGCAAAACGCGGCGAAACCCACTCACGGGTGGTCGTGTCGAACCACGTGGGCCGCGTTCTCTCCCTCAGCTCCGAGCGATCATGCCCCGCACCCCCGTACCTGCCAGGGCCGCGTCCGACCCAACGGCCCCTTCCGCCGCGAACGGCCGGGCGGCGCCCGCGGTCACCGAGCTGCTGCGCGCGTGGGCTGCGGGCGATGCGCGGGCGGGCGAGGCGCTCGTGCCGCTCGTGTACGCGGAGCTTCGCCGGCAGGCGCGGCGCGCGCTTCGCCGCGAGGGTGAGGGCCACACGCTCCAGCCTACGGCGCTGGTGCACGAGGCGTGGCTGCGCCTGGATGGCCAGCACGACGCGCGCTGGGAGAGCCGCACCCAGTTCCTCGCCGTCGCCGCGCAGGCGATGCGCCGCGTGCTCGTGGATCACGCGCGCACGCGCCGCGCGCTCAAGCGCGGGGGCGGCGGGGCGCAGGTCACGCTCGGCGACGCGGACAGCGCGGTCGCGGCGCCCGACGCGGTGGACGTGCTCGCGCTGGACGAGGCACTCGCGCGCCTCGCGATCCTGGATTCGCGAAAGGCGCGACTGGTCGAGCTGCGCTACTTCGCCGGGCTGAGCATCCCGGAGGCCGCGGCGGCGCTCGGCATCTCCCAGGCGACGGTCGGTCGCGAGTGGTCCGTGGCGCGCATGTGGCTCCGCCGCGAGCTCGAGGGATGACGACGCCCGCGCACGGCGCGCCGGCCGCCGGCACCCCGCCGCCGATGACTCCCGAACGGTGGCGAGCGGTCGACGCGATCCTCCAGGCCGCGCTCGCCCGCGAGCCCGAGGGGCGGGACGCCGTGGTGGCCGAGGCGTGCGGCGAAGACGAAGCACTGCGGATCGAGGTCGCGTCGCTCCTCGCCGCGCACGTGGATGCCGACGACGACTTCCTCGAGCGACCGGCCGCGGAGGCGCTGGGCGCACTGGACGCAGCGCCGCTCGCCGGGCGCCTCGCGAACGCCAACGCCCCTTTGGCTGCGCTCGGGGCAGAGCTCGCGGGGCGCTACGCGATCGATCGCGAGATCGCGCGCGGGGGCATGGCCACGGTGCACCTCGCGCGCGACCTGAGGCACGGCCGCCGCGTCGCGATCAAGGTGCTGCGCGAGGAGATCGCGGCCGCCGTCGGCCCCGAGCGGTTCCTCGCCGAGATCCGCGTCACGGCGTCTCTGCAGCACCCTCACATCCTGCCGCTGTTCGACTCGGGCAGTGTCGGGTGCCCGCCCGAGGCGGGCGGGTGGCTGCTGTGGTACGCGATGCCATTCGTCGACGGCGAGACACTGCGGTCACGGCTCGCGCGCGAGGGGCCACTGCCGGTCGCCGAAGCGGTGCGCCTCGCGCGCGAGATCGCGGACGCGCTCGACCACGCGCACGGCCGCGGCATCGTCCACCGCGACGTCAAGCCCGAGAACATCCTGCTGCAGCCTGCCCCGGCGAACGCCGGGGGGCACGCGCTCGTCGCCGACTTCGGCATCGCGCTGGCGCTCCAACAGGCCGGCGGCGAGCGCCTCACGCGCACGGGGCTCGCGCTCGGCACCCCGCAGTACATGGCGCCGGAGCAGGCGGCGGGCGAGCGCGCGCTCGACGCGCGGGTGGACGTCTACGCGCTCGGCGCCGTGCTGTACGAGATGCTCGCCGGCGAGCCCCCCTTCGCGGCGGCGACGCGGCAGGCCGTGGTGCACCGTCTGATGCACGACCCGCCCCCGGCGCTGGCGACGCGCCGACCCGACGTGCCGCCGTTCCTCGACTCCGCCGTGCGGCGGGCGCTGGCGAAGCGTCCCGACGACCGGTTCCCGACCGCGGCGGCGTTCGCGGCGGCGCTCGCCGAGCCCCCTGCGGTGCCGCTCGCGACGCCGACGGACGGTGCCGAATCGGCGGGGGCGCCCGCCGGGGGCAGCGCGCCGCGCGTCACGGCCCACGGCCGGGTGGTGTCCGCGCGTTCGGCGTTGTACGCCGCCGCCGCAGCGCTCGTGGTGGGTCTCGCCGGCGGCCTGCTCGTCGGCCGCTCGTCCCTCGTCAGGCGCTGGACCGACAACGCGCCCGCCGCCGTGGCGCGCCTCGGCGCGGGCCCCGCCGGCGGCGGCGGGCTGCTCGCGCCGGCGGGCGACCTGTCGCTCATCGTGCTGGACCGCGCCGGCCGGCCCCTGCGTGCGATTCCCGCGGAGAGTCCCTGGACGCCGCGCTTCTCGCCCGACGGGCGTCGCGTGGCATACGGCGCGTTCGGCGCCGGGCGGAACACGAGTGACCTCTGGGTGACGGACCTCGATGCCGGCACGACGCGGCGACTCACCGATGGCGACGCGGACGCCAACGATCCGCAGTGGAGTGCCGACGGCGCGAGCATCGCCTACTCGGAGAGCGCGCCGGCCGGAAAGGACCTGGCGCTGCGTCCGCTCGACGGCGGGACGGGACGCGTGATCGCGTCGCGCGATGGAACGCAGTTCCCCAGCGACTGGCTGCGCGACGGCAGCGCCCTGCTCGTCACGGAGCACGCCGGGCCCGACCGGTACGACATCCTCGTGCAGCCGGTGGACGGGTCGGCGGCGCGGCCGTACGCCGCGACGCCCGCGGACGAGACGGCCGCACGCATCTCGCCCGACGGGCGTTGGGTCGCGTACACCTCCGACGAGTCGGGGCGGGCGGAGGTGTATCTCGATTCCTACCCGCGCCCCGGGCGACGCGTCACGATCTCCTCGGGCGGCGGCGTGCACCCCGTCTGGCGCGGCGACGGGCGGGAGCTCTACTACTGGCGCGACGGCGCGCTGGTGGCGGTGCGGCTCGGCGCGGCGGCGCGGGGCGCGCCGCCGGCGCGCGGCGACGAGTCCGTGTTGTTCCGGGCGCCGTATCACGTCGGCGTCAACACGATGTACGACGTGTCGCCCGACGGCGAGCGGTTCGCGATCGTGCGGCAGCGCTGAGCGTAGTAGGCGGCAGGGCACCGCGCCGACTCGGCGCCTCACCTCTTGACAGCTACAGGAACACACTGCACTCTCCTGTAGACAGCTAGACGATCGCTCCGCACGCGTCTCCAACTCGCCCCCAGTGACCCCTCGCCCACAGACGGAGGCCCTTCGCCGCTCACTCGACCTCCTCGTGCTCGAGGTGCCGACATGAGCTGGGTCGACGGGGCCCGCGCACGGCTCGCGCTCGTGTTCTCGCGCAAGGCCGCCGAGTCACGCTTCAGCGAGGAAATCGGCTTCCACATCGAGATGGAGACCGAACGCCTGCGCCGCGAGGAAGGACTCGACGCCGGCGAGGCACGACGCCGCGCGCTGGCGGCGTTCGGAGGCGTCGAGAATCACAGGGAAGCGCTGCGCGACGGCCGCGGCCTGCGCTGGCTCGGCGGCATGTCGCTCGATTTCAAGCTCGGCGCCCGGATGCTGGTGAAGTATCCGGGGCTGACGGCCGTCGGGGGGCTGGCGATGGCGTTCGCCATCTGGGTCGGCGTCGTGACCTTCGAGATGGTGACGCTGCTGTCGTACCCCACGCTGCCGCTGCCCGGCGGCGATCGCGTCGTGAAGATCCGGAACTGGGACGCGGAGGCAAGCAGGGAGGAGCCCAGGGTCGTGCATGACTTCGTCGCCTGGCGCGGATCGCTGCGGTCCGTGACCGACCTGGGCGCCTTCCGCGACCGGACGCTCAACCTGATCACCCGGGCCGGCGGCGACGCGCGACCGGTGCAGGCGGCGGAGATCACGGCCTCCGGCTTCCGGATCGCCGCGGAAGCACCGCTGTTGGGCCGCGCGCTCATCGCCGACGACGAACGGGCCGGCGCGCCT
>DATFPD010000458.1:0-6127 GCA_035265005.1 Gemmatimonadaceae bacterium
TCATTCCCGGGTGCGCGGGAATGACGAGCCTCCGCGCCCCCCGCGCCCTCCGCGGTTCATTGCTGTTGCGGTTCCTTCGGATGCACGGTCCGCCCGCCGACGACGGTGCGGGCGACCTTGATGTCCTTGATTGTCGAAGGATCCACGTCGTGCGGGTCGCGCTCCAGCATGACGAAGTCGGCGAGCTTGCCGGCCTCGATCGAGCCCTTGGTCTTCTCCTCGTACGACGCGCGGGCGCCGTGGACGGTGGCGATGCGGAGCGCCTCGTCGACGGTGACGCGCTGGTTCGGGCCCCAGGCGCGCCCCCTGTAGTCGGTGCGCGTGACCATGCTCTGGATCGCCATCAGCGGCTCGAAGGGGCCGGGGCCGTAGTCGGAGGCGCCGGGGACCGGGATGCCCGCGTCGAGGAAGGAGCGGTGGGCGAACATCCAGCGCATCTTCTCGTCGCCGTACTGCGCCCACTTCTCGCCGTGGTAGTAGACGTAGGTCCAGAACGGCGTCGGGATCGAGCCCGTGGCCTTGATGCGCGCGACGAGCGACGGGTTCACGAGCGAGCAGTGCTCGATGCGGTGCCGCCGGTCCGGGTGCGGCCACTGCGCGAGCACGCGCTCGTAGGCCTTGAGCACCATGTCGATCGTCACGTCGCCGTTGGCGTGGATGCCGACCTGGAAGTCGCTGCGGTGCGCCCGCTCCACGGCGTCGTGGATCTCCTGCTGGGTCATCGTCAGGATGCCGTAGTCGTTGGTCCCGACGTACGGGGTGCTCATGCGCATGGTGCGCTCGGACGCCGAGCCGTCGGCGGTGAACTTCACGCCGCCCACGCGCACCCAGTCGTCGCCGAAGCCCGTGTAGATCCCGACCGCGCGGAGCTGGTCGAGCCAGGGCCCGCCCATCATGAGGTAGGCGCGGTGGCGGAGCTCGCCGTTGCGGTGCGTGTCCTCGTACGCGCGCATCTTGTCCGGGCTCACGAACGCGTCGTGCACCGTCGTCAGGCCGGCGGCGGTGAGGAGCCCGGAGATGTGGCGCATCCCGGCGCGGGCGCGCTCGCGGCGCTGCTCGGGCGTGAGCGGCTCGCTCTTCCCCACGCGGCCGAAGACGTTGCGCGCCTCCTCGGCCACCTTCCCCTGGAGCTCGCCGCTCTCGTCGCGGAAGAAGCGGCCGTCGGGCGGGTCGGGCGTCTGGCGGGTGATCCCGGCCAGCTCGAACGCCTTGCTGTTGTACCAGTTGGTGTGCCCGCCCCGGTGGGCCACGCTCACCGGGTGGTCGGGGACGGCGGCGTCGAGGTCGCGGCGGGAGAGCGGGCGGCCGTCGGCGAGCTTCGTGTCGTCGAACATGAACGCCAGCACCCACTGCCCGGGCGGGGTGGTCGCGGCCTTCTTGCGCAGCGCCTCCTGAATCGCGGCGATGCTGCGCAGGTTCGCGTCGACGCCGTACAGCTCGTTGACGCCGCTCGGGTGGCAGTGGGCGTCGATGAAGCCGGGGAGCACGGTCATTCGCTCGGCGTCGATCACCCGCGTGCGGCCGGGCGCGGCGAGGTTCCGCACGTCGCCCGTGCTCCCGACGGCGACGAAGCGCCCGTCCTTCACCGCGAACGCCTCGGCGCGCGGCCGCGCGGGGTCCATGGTGAGCACGCGCCCGTTGACGACGACCAGATCGGGCTCGACGCCGGCGCCCTTCGCGTGCACGGCGGGCGCGGGGCCGGGCCGCTGCCTGACGAGGGCGGCGGCGCCGGCGAGGACGGCGCTCAGCTTGAGGAACTCGCCGCGGGTGTACCCTGACATGGTTGAGGAGCAGGAGTCATCGCGCGCCTGGCATCGGGCGGCCGCTACCCGCGGTTCTCGCTCGTCGTCCCCATCGACCCCGGCTTCCAGGCGTCGTAGGTGACGCCGAGCTTCGCCAGCGCCTCCGGGGGGCAGCCGTTCCAGTTCGGGTTGAAGGTGTTGCCGATGTACTGGAGGTCGCGGAAGCCGATGTGGCTGGAGAAGAAGCCGGAGGCCACCATGTCGCGGGCGCGGGCGAAGAAGGTGGCGCCGTAGCGCAGCGCCGGCGTGACCCGGTCGGCGTAGGCGATGTCGTCGAGGATCTGGTGGCGCTGCGCCTCGCTGGCCGCGGCGTAGGCGACGTTGAAGCGGCGGCGGCTCTCGGTGTCGAGCCAGCGCAGCCCGCCGCGCCACTGGATGCGGGTGTCGTCCGAGGTCTCGGGCACCGAGAGGTTGAAGTCGATGAACTCGACCACCCCCGCCTCGCTCGCGCTCCCCGAGCGCTCGTCCTTCGGGATGATGTCGTCGGCCAGCACGCGCACCGTGCGGGCCTCGCGCTGCGTGAAGAACTTCGGCTTCGCCTGCGACTGCGGCAGCTTGGTGTCCTGCGCCGGCTGCCCGGGCCCCTCGTGCGTCTGCTTGGTCGGCCCGCCCTGCTGCGGCGGGGTCTGCTGCTGCGCCGTGAGCGCGGCCGCGCCGACGATCGGGACGGCGCCCAGGACCTTCAGGGCGCGGCGACGGTTCATGTCGGTCATAGGGCCCCCGCCTTCCGCTGCTCGGTGATGTAGTCGGACGTCCGCCACGCCAGCGCCAGAATGGTCCAGGTGGGGTTCTTGTCGGCCTGCGAGACGAAGGGGCCGCCGTCGGCGACGAAGAGGTTCTTGCAGTCGTGCGCCTGGCAGTTGCGGTTGAGCGCCGACCTGGTCGGGTCATCGCCCATGATCACGCACCCCAGCTCGTGGATGATCCGGCCGCCGGCGGCGATGCCGTAGCCCTGCTCGCGCGTCGGCATCGGGCTGAAGACCGTCCCGCCCATCTCGGCGATGAGCGCGCGGAAGGTCTCCTGCATGTGCTTCACCTGGTTGTACTCGTGCTCGGACCACTTCCAGTGGAAGCGCAGCACCGGGATCCCCCACTGGTCCACGACCGTCGGGTCGAGCTCGGCGTAGCAGTCGTCGTTCGGGATCTGCTCGCCGCGCCCCGAGAAGCCGATCGTCGCGCCGTAGTACTTCCGGTAGTCCGCCTTGAGCTTCTTGCCGTAGCCGCCGGCGCCGGGGTAGCGGGTGATCCCGCCCCCGAAGCCGTACGACGGCTGCCCGAGCCCGCCCCACACCTCGATGTGGTAGCCGCGCGGGAAGCCCAGCTTCTTGTTGTCCAGCCACCACGGCATGTAGACGTGCATCCCGCCGACGCCGTCCTCGTTATGCGGGACGTGGTCCACCAGCGCCGGGATGAAGCCGGAGACGTCGGCCCCCGTGGTGTCGGTCATGTACTTGCCGACGACGCCGCCCGAGTTGGCGAGCCCCTGCGGGAAGCGGGACGACTTCGAGTTGAGGAGGATGCGCGCCGACTCGCCGGCGCTCGCCGCCAGCACGACGACCCGCGCCCGCACGTGCCGGTCCTCGCCGGTCGCCTTGTCGATGTACGAGACGCCGGTCGCCAGGCCGTCGTCGCCGACGGTGACCTCGCGCGCCATGGCGCCGGTGAGGAGGCGCAGCTTCCCGGTCTTCATCGCCGGGCGGATCAGCACCTCGGGACTCGAGAAGTTCGAGTTCGTGCGGCACCCGCGGTTGCACTGCCCGCAGTAGTGGCACGCCTGCCGCCCGTTGATCGACTTGGTGATGATCGACAGGCGCGACGGGATGCAGGTGACGCCGAGCTTGTCGCTGGCCTTCTTCACGAGCATCTCGTAGCAGCGCGGCTTGGGCGGCGGGAGGAAGTTGCCGTCGGGGTGGTTGCGCAGCCCCTCGCGGCTCCCGAACACGCCCACCAGCTCGTCCACCCGGTCGTAGTAGGGCGCCACGTCCTCGTACGAGATGGGCCAGTCGTCGCCCAGGCCGTCCCGGCTCTTCCCCTTGAAGTCGTCGGGGCCGAAGCGCAGCGAGATGCGCCCCCAGTGGTTGGTGCGCCCGCCGAGCATGCGGGCGCGCCACCAGTCGAAGGTGGTGCCGGGCGCGCGCGTGTACGGCTCGCCGTCGATCTGCCAGCCGCCGTCGCAGGCGTCGAACTCGCCGAACGGGCGGGTGCGCGTGGCGCGGCCGCGGCGCGGCGACTGGGCCGTCGGCATCAGCATCGCCGAGTCTTTCGTGGCCCACCACTCGGGTCCGGCTTCGAGCATCACGACGTTGGCGCCGGCGCGCGTCAGGACGTAGGCGGCCATCCCACCGCCGGCGCCGGAGCCGACGATGCAGACGTCGTAGGTGGTAGTGCGCGGTTGAACCTGCACGGGTCGCTGGCTCCGTGAAGTGTTGGGGACGTTCGCGTGCACGTGGGCGTGCACGTTCGCGTGCCGAGAAGCTACCGCCGGAAAGTGGATCGCGCGACCGCGCCCCGTCACCAGCGCCCGCGCGCCGCGCCCCACGCTCCAGCCGGCTACGCCTCGCACCGTCCACCATCGGCTCGTCCCGCCGCCGCACGGATGTTCCCGCCGCGCACGGTGCAGGCCGCGGCGCGCGGTAAGGTTGAGCCGGGTCGGCCGTCACCCGCGCGCCGGCCCGCCCCCACTCTCATCCGGAGACCGCATGCACCGCCCGCCTGGTCGAACCCCGGTCGCAAAGAGAACCGCCGCCGCATCGCTCGCCCTAGCCGCCACGCTCGGTCTCGCGCTCGGCGGCTGCTCCCCCGACGCCCCGCCCACCGCGCCGGCGCCCGGGCTCGACCTGGCGGCCGCCGCGCCCGCGGGGCCGCGCTCGTACATCCTCGTCGCGCACGACGACGGCGCGCTCCCGCCCGGGCTGGAGGACGACCTGCGCGCGCTCGGCGCCACGCTCGTGTCGACGATCCCGCAGATCGGGCTCGCGGTCGCCGAGTCGGACCGCGAGGACTTCCGGGTCGCCGCCGCCTCGGCGATCGCCGGCGTGGACGCGGTGCTCCCCGACCTGGAGATGCATGGCGTCGAGCCCGCCGGCGCGGGGACCGCGAGCGAGCCGGACGTCGCGCCGTTCGCCGGAGCCGATGCGCTCGCCGCGGCCGCCGCGGCCGCCGCGCCGCCGATGCCGCCGGGCGGCGACCCGCGCTCGCCGCTCCAGTGGGCGCTGAGCGCCATCCACGCCCCAGAAGCGTGGGCGCTCGGCTACAAGGGGCGCGGCGTGCGCGTGGCGGTGCTCGACGCCGGCATCCAGTCGACCCACCCCGACCTCGCGCCGAACCTGAACCGCGCGCTCAGCACGTCGTTCGTCCCCGGCGAGAGCTACGACGGGCCGCCGGGACCGCACGGCACCCAGGTCGCCGGGATCATCGCCGCGGCGCAGAACGGGATCGGCGTGGTGGGCGTGGCGCCGGAGGCGGAGATCGTCGCGGTGAAGATGCTCAACGTGCGCCCCGGCCCGCAGCCATCGTCGCGCGCGATCCAGGCGCTCATCTACGCGGCGGACATCGGCGCGGACGTCGCGAACATGAGCTTCGGGACGAACCTTCCGAGGCGCACCGAGATCGTGGTGGACACGCGCGGCACGGAGGACCCGTCGGACGACGTGCGCGTGCGCGTCTCCAACGCCGACGTGATCGCGTACCTGCGCGCGTTCTCACGCGCCACGAACTACGCGCACCACAAGGGCGTGACGCTGATCGCCGCCGCCGGCAACCTCGCGAAGAACTTCGACGAGGCGCAGGACGACATCGGCATCCCGCAGGAGCTGCCGCACGTCATCACGGTCGGCCCCACGGCGCCCGAGGGGTGGGCCCTCGACCCGTCGACGGACCTCGACCGGCATCCGACGTACGCCAACATCGGCTCGTCGTACCTCGCGCTCTCCGCGCCCGGCGGCGGCTTCGACGTCGTCAGGCGCCCCGGGCTCCCGCCGAGCTGCACGGTGCTGGGCTTCACGAACCCGTGCCAGGTGTTCGACCTCGTGTACACGACGAACGTGGGCAGCGCGTACTTCTGGAACTTCGGCGGCAGCTTCGCCGCGCCGCACGCGACCGGCGTCGCGGCGCTCATCATCGGCAAGCACGGCGGCTCGATGGACCCCGACCAGGTGGAAGCAATCCTGCGCAACACCTCCGACGACCTGGGCAAGCCCGGCATCGACGACTTCTACGGCCACGGCCGCGTGAATGCGCTGCGGGCGGTCGAGCACCGGTAGAGCACTCTCTCGGGATGCTCGGTGGAATTCACCACCGAGGCACCGGGACACCGCGGAGGGGCA
>DATFPD010000459.1:0-5043 GCA_035265005.1 Gemmatimonadaceae bacterium
CCACTCCCGGACCAGGAACAGCCCCCACACCAGCGTCGTCGGCAGCGCCTGCGGCTCGAGGCTGGGCTCCTGGAGGAGGTAGCGGGGGCCGAAGCTCGACTCCATGCGCCAGGTGTCCGTGAGGCGGTACTGCGCGCGCGCGCCGGGGAAGCCCTTGCTCAGGTCGGTCACGATCGCCGGGCGCAGCAGGCCGCCGACGAACAGGCGCGAGTTGATGTACTTCCCCGCCTCGATCTCCGTCCCGAGCACGAAGCCGCTGACGCTCGTCTGCCAGATCTCCGCCTGGAGGTCGGACGGCGTGATGTTGATGACGTCGAGCCCGAACGACCGCGCGGCGCGGCTCTCCAGCTCGTTGATCGCGACGCCGAGGGCGACGCCCGCCAGGCGGTTGGTGGCCAGCGCCGCCGCGGCGCCCACGAGCTGGCCGCTGCTGCTGCCGCCGCCGGTCAGGCCGGAGCCCTCCGACTGCACGAGCGACGTCGACTGCCGCCCGAACGCCAGGTAGCTCAGGAGGTCGGTCTGCGAGATCGGCGGCTGCGCGTCGCTCTCCAGCGTCAGGCGCGGGCGCCGCAGCGTGCCGCCGATCAGCAGGCGGATGTTGAGCGCCTCGCGCCCCGGCAGCTTCACCTCGTACTCGGCCGTCGCCTGGACCAGCGGGTTGAGCTCCGCCCCGCCGGTGAACTGCGCCGAGCCGCGCACGATGTGGAAGCGCTTGCTCATGAACGTGTAGTCGCTGCGCTCGGAGCTGTTGACGATGCCCTCCAGCACCATCGCCTGGTTCCGGCGGTCGACGTTCACGATCAGGTCGCCGTCGGTGAACACCTCCACGTTCATGTCCGGCGAGCGCACCCACATGTCCTGGTTCACCCGCACGTTGATGTTCAGGCGCAGGTTCGACAGGAGCGGGCTCTGCGCCGGCAGGATCTCCTTCGTGCTCACCAGCGAGGTGTCCGCCACCCGGAACACCGCCGGGTCGCCGGCCCCGAGGACGACCATCGACTTGTTGTCGCGCGGCGGCAGGTAGTACACGCCCTTGAGCACGTGCACCAGGCCGCTCACGTTCACGCCGTCCATCGGCCCGTACATCGCGATCTGCGCGTCGGCGTCGATGCGCCCCATCTCGTTGTTCAGCACGCGCAGGCCGTTCGTGCCCACCATCCGCAGGTCGAACGTCGGCTGGGTGAGCCCCTTCGCGAAGCCGATCCCCCCCGACAGGCGCAGCTGCCCGCGGGCGTGGCCGATGAGCGAGTCCACCACCAGCGAGTCGTCCACCAGGTGCACGACGCCGGCGATGTCGCGCATCTGCATCCCGGTCGCCACCACCTTGAACGAGCCCAGGTCGAAGGTGAGCGCGCCGACCGCGCGCGGCTTCGCCATCGACCCGCGGATCCGCACCGAGCCGATCGCGCGCCCCTGCACGTTGGCGACCGCGTCGGTGAGCCGCGGCAGCACCTCGAGGGGCAGGCTGTCGGCGTCCAGGTCCACCGCGATCGGGCTGTCGCTCGAGAAGCGCGGGCCGGTCGCGCCGGCGGCCAGGTTCACCGGGATCTGCGCCGCCACGCGGGCGATCGGCGCCCCGTCGCCGCGCTGCGCCGTGGCCGTCGCGCGCAGGTCGGCGTTGGCGTACGAGAGCTCGGCGCGCAGGTCGGGGAGCGCGGTGCCCTTGTAGACCGCGTTCTGGACGCCCAGCCGCGCGGCCACGCGCGGGTCGCGCGTCGTCCCCTGCACGCGCCCGTTCACCGACAGCAGCCCGCGCGTCTCGAAGTCGCTCTGGAGCAGCGAGAGGATGTCCGCGATCTCGAACCCGTCGATCGCCAGCTCCAGGCTCGCCGCGCCCTGCGTGCTCGTCGGCAGCAGCCCGTTCACGTAGACGCGCCCGCCCGACTGGTTGCGCAGCTCCAGCGTGTCGATCTTGATGCCCTGCTCCCCCCAGTCGATCGCGCCCGGGTGCGCCGACGCCCACACGGTCGTGTCGAACTGCAGCCGGAGGTTGTCGAGGTGCAGCTCGGTGTGCTTGGTGTGCAGCACGTAGTCCGTGCGCACACCGTACTGGTTCTCGTCCTTGTTGACCAGCACGACCGCCGTGCCGCGCGACCCGGTCTGGTACGTCAGCCGCGCGTCGACGCTGTCCAGATGGAAGCCCGCGGCGCTGAGCGAGTCGAGCCGCGCCGCGAAGGCGAGGTTCGACTGCGGCGTACGCGCGCCGGTCCAGGCGTACTCGCTCCGCATCCGCCGCACGGTGTTCCCGCCGAACACCACCCCCTGTGCGGCGGCGCGCCCGCGCAGGTCGAACGCGGCGATGCTGCCGCGCACGACGCCCGCCGCGTACACCGAGCCGGCGATCGAGTCCCGGCGGATGGTGGGGACCGAGTCCACCTCGAGCGCCGGCGCCGCGCCCCCCAGCACCTCGCGCTGCACCTCGGTGGCCCTCGCCAGCTGCGCCGAGTCGGCGCGCGCCTTCGCCAACCGCTGCGCCATCTCCGCCGGCCGCGGCTGCACGACGCCCGAGTCGCCCCTCGGGAGCCAGCGCGCGAACGCCTGCAGCGAGTCGACCGCCACGCGGTAGGCCAGCTCGCCGGCGTGGGCGCCGGTCATGCCGAAGGCGCCACCCGCCTCGATCGTGGCGCCGGTGGCGCGCACCATCACCGTGTCCACGTTCGCCAGCCCGTCGGCGATCCGCACGCGCAGCCGCGCCGCGTCCACCGCCACGCTGTCGTACGACGACGCCTGGAAGTCGGCCGCGTAGTCACCGCGCATCGTCGCCGGGTCGAAGCCGCGCCCGGCGGCGTGCAGCGTGGCCGTCACCTCGGTGCGCGGCGCCCGCTCCACCACCGCGTGGGCGTTGAACAGCTTGAGGTCGGCGTCCACGTCGTAGCCGATCTGCGCGCTGGCCAGGTCCACGCGTCCCTGGGCGCGCAGCGCGCCGCCGTCGGTGAGCGCCAGGTCGCCGAGGAAGCGCAGGTCGCTGAGCGGGCCGCGGATGCGGATCGGCCCCGTGGCCGCGCCGCGCAGCCCCGCCGCCGGCGCGAAGCGGCCCACCGTCACCAGCGACACCGGCTGCGCCTGGAGGTCGAAGTCCATCCAGATCGGCTTCGCCCCCAGCCGCACCTCGCCGCGCCCCACGACGTGCGACGTCGCGCCGCGGTCCTCGTGCACCAGGTCCGCCGCCGTGCCGATCCACGACGCGCTGGAGCCGGTGAGCGTGACGAGCCCCGTCACCGTGCCGCCGATCGGGAGCGTCGGCATCGCGATCCGCGCCAGGTCCACCTGCACCGGCAGCGCGCGGACGCGCAGCTCGTTCGCCCGGAAGCCCGTGCTGTCGAAGCCCATCGTCCCGACGGCCACCACCCGGCTCCGCCCGGAGCGCGTGTCGTCGAACGTCACGTCGCCGTCCACCCGCATCGCGGCCAGCGGGCCGTCGGCGGCGACGCGGCCGCCTAACGTCCCGCGGCGTGGCAGCGCCAGGTCTGGCACCATCTGCTCGATCAGCCGCGTGTCGAGCCCGGCCACGCGGAGGCGCGTGTCGTTGAACGTCACCGGCGCCAGCCCGGTGTCCGCCAGCGTCAGCCCGAAGTCCCCGGCGATCGTGGCGCCGCCCGTCGCCAGCTCGGCGCCGCGCGCGGTGTAGCGCTGCACCCCGCCGGTCCAGCTCAGGTCGAACAGCGCCAGCCGCCCGCCGCCGTCGGCGGGGATGCGCGGGTAGAGCCACCGCAGGTCCGCCAGCGCGACCTGCTCGCCGCGCATGCGCAGCCGCATGTCGCCGCTCTCGATCGTGTAGCGCCCGGCGAAGTCGGCCAGCTTGGTCCCCGGCAGCCACGCCCGCACGCCCCCCCACCACACCGAGTCGTCGTCCACCCGGAACGTCCCGATCAGCCCGCGCACCTGCACCGAGGGCGGCCGGAACGGCTCGGCGGCGGCCCGGAGCCCCGCGACCTCGAACAGCATCGCCGTGCTGTCGGGGTCCTTCACCACCACGTGCGGGAGCGACGCGTCCACCGCGCCGAACGTCATCACCTTCTGGTAGCCGCCGGTCGCCCGCACCACGTTCGACCGGTTGGCGCTGGAGAGCGCGTAGGCGATCGCGCTGTCGCGCGCCGCGCCGCGGAGCGAGTCGCCCGGCGTCCACGGCAGGCGGACGACGACCCGGCCGCCCTTGATCCCCACGTTCTCGAACGCCAGCCAGGAGCCCCAGCTCGGCCCCGTGCTGGGCGCGGTGGCGGTGTCGCGCGGGAAGATGCGCTCGTAGTTCCACCCCCCGCCCGGCGCCCGGTCGAGCACGATCACCGGGCGCGTCAGCAGCACGTCGTGGAAGTAGAGCCGCTTCTTGAGCAGGTTCCGGATGCTGTAGCGCACCCGCGCCCGCTCGGCGGCCACGAACGGGCGCCCCGCGCTGTCGGTGATCGAGAGGTCGTTCACCATCACGCCGGTGAACAGGTTCCCCTCGATGCTCCCGATGCGCAGGTGCCCGTGCACCACGCCCTCCAGCGCGCCGAGCACCAGGCGGCGCGTGCGCTCGCGCCCCCAGTCGGTGTTCGTGAGGACGAGCGCCGCGATCAGCACCAGCGACACCAGCAGCGCCACGCTGCCGAAGAGGATGCCGAGCACGCGGGCGAAGCGCCGCTGCCAGCGCGGGTGCTCGCGCACCGGCCGGCGCGGCGGCTGCTCGTCCAGGTCGGAGAACTCGTAGCGGTCGGCGCGCCCGCCGCCGTCGTCGCCGTCGTCGCCCCGCGGCGCCGCGCGGCGCTCGGTGGGCTCCTCCGGAGCGTTAGGCTCCGCGGTCTCTCTCGGGTCCATCGGGTCCATTGCCTAGAACGCCTCGCCGATCGAGAGGTGGAGCGTGACGGCGTTCAGCACCGCCCGGCCGCGCTTGAACGTCCGCTTGGCCGCCTCGCCGTCCCGGCGCAGCTCCACCAGCCGCCGGCGCGAGCCGCCCTCCGCGACCTGCTCGTCCGTGATGACGCGCAGCTCCTCGCTGATCGGCGGGTTGTAGCCGATGTCGACGCGGATCGGCCCCACCGGCGACTGGTAGCGGACGCCGAAGCC
>DATFPD010000460.1:0-8833 GCA_035265005.1 Gemmatimonadaceae bacterium
TGAGCGTCGAGCTAGCGAACGAGAGCGACGCGCCGGCGGGAATCTCCGTCGTGGCGAGCGTGACGGTACTGGAGAAGTCGCCGAGCGGCGTCGCCCCGCAGAAGATGATCCGCAGGCTGCCGTCGACCTGGAACGACCGGGGCGTGCAGCGCAGCGAGAAGCCGTTGGCCCGTGCGGTGAACTCCACCGGCGCCAGGCGCGCCACCACCGCGCGCGCCCGCTGCGCCGTGGCGTCGCGCCCCAGCACCCACTCGGCGCTCGCCACGCCGTCGCTGTTCGACGTGCTCACGCTGGGGATCGAGCCGCCGCCCTCGATCACGAACCACTCCACCTCCGCGCCCCGCACGGCACGTCCGTCCGACCTCGTGACGCGGACGGTCAGGCGCTGCGCGAGCGGGCGCCCGGGAGCACCCGCCTGCTGGTCGCCGCCCTGGAGGTCGACACGCGCCGCGATCAGCGACGCCGGCGGCGTCGGCGGGTCGCCGCAGCCGGACAGCGCGAGTGCCGCCAGTGCGAGCGTCGCGACCGCCGGCGAGAGCCGCCGCGTCGCGGCAAGTGGACGATCGACGGCCCGGGGCCGCGACGAGACGGCGAGCAGCTGCACGACGACCCCCTTTCCCGCTACTGCGTGACTGCTCGACCCCGGCGCGCCGGGTCGCCTACCTAGACGTCCCGTGCATGAGCCGGTTGCGCAGCGTCGTCAGGCGGCGGCGCACCGAGCCGTCCATGACGCGGTCGCCCACCCGCACCACCACCCCGCCGAGGATGGCCGGGTTCACGGAGATGTGCGGGACGACTTCCTTCCCCATCGTGCGCGAGAGCTGCCGCGCGATCATCGCCTTGTCCTCGCCCGTCGGCTCCTTGGCGACCGTGACCTGCGCGTGAACCCGCCCCTCGACCTCGTCCACCAGGTCGCTGTAGGCGGCGGCGATCTGCGGGATCAGCATGTGCCGCCGGTTGCGCACCAGCGCCTGGAGGTAGCGCACGAACAGCCGCGGCGTCCGGTCCTGGAGCGCCTTGCCGAGCACTTCGCGCTTCTTGTCGGCACTCACGCGCGGCGATTCGAGAAAATGATGGAGCTTCATGTCGCGCTGCATCGCGTCGGCGACGCTGAAGATCATGTTCCCCCACCCCTCGAGGTCGTTCGCGCGGCGCGCCAGCTCGAGCAGCGCCTCCGCGTAGTTGCGGGCGATCGTCGGCTCGCGCATCAGCGGCGCGCCCCGCCGCCGGTGGTGCCGGCGCCGCCGGTGCCGTCGCCCGCGGAGCTGGTGGGCACCGAGGCCAGGAAGCTCTCCACGAGCCGGCGGTTGGACTGGTCGTCGAGGTTGCGCTCGATCACCCGACTGGCCCCAGCCAGCGCCAGGTCCACCGCCTCGCGCCGCAGGTCGGCGATCGCGCGCTCCTTCTGCGCCTCGATGTCGCGGCGCGCGCGCTCCAGCATCTCCTGCTGCTGCTGCTGCGTCTGCTCCATCATGTCGGCGCGCATCTTCTCGCCGGCCGCGCGCCCCTCGGCCAGGAAGCGCTGCGCCTCGGTGCGCGCCGCCTCGAGCTGCTTCCGCTGCTCCTCCAGAAGCCGGGCCGCCTCGTCGCGGTCGCGCCGCGCGCCTTCGACCGCCTTCTCCAGCGCGTGCTCGCGCGCCTCGACCGCCGCCAGCATCGGGCGGAAGGCGAACCGCGACAGCACGAACATCAGGACGATGAAGATGACGAGCGTCCAGAACATCAACCCGCCGTGCGGCTCCAGCAGGTTGGTGCCGCCGGTGGCGTGCTCCCCCTCCTGGGCCGCGGCCGGGAGGGCGACGAGGGCCGCGAGCGCGGCGACGGTGGAGATGCGTAGAAGCGAGGCGCGCATGAGTGAAATCGAAGCTCGACTGCGAGAGAGATCCGCGGCGACGCCGGACCCCGGGGCCCGGCGCGCCGAGAAGTGACTGTCGTTAGAACTTGCCCTGGATCTGGAAGCCGACGACGACGGCGAACAGCGTCGCGCCCTCGATCAGCGCCGCGAGAATCAGCGCCGCCGTCTGAATCCGGCCGGCCGCCTCGGGCTGCCGAGCCATCCCTTCCACTGCCTGCCCGCCGATGCGGCCGATGCCGATGCCCGCGCCGAGGACGGCCAGTCCGGCCGCGAGGCCGGCGCCGATCATCGCGAGGCCCGCGCCGTTGCTCGTGCCCGTCGTCGCGGCGGTCTGCAGCAGTCCGTAAATCTCCGTGACCATTGTGTCGATCTCCACACGTTCGAACGGTTCCCTTCACCGCCCCGCGGCCTCGACCTGCCGGCCGCCACCCGTCACCGGGACCCGGGTCCCAACGGGCCTCCCCGGCCGCTCGGCCGGGTACCTGAATCCACGGGTGAGGCGACATCCCGCGGAGAAACGCCAACTGTTGCGAGTTGCGAGGTGCGAATTGCGAGAAGTCAGAAGTCGTGAACTGAGAACCGATAACTTCTCGCAACTCGCATCTCGCATCTCGAAACGCTTCTAGTGGTGCGCTTCCCTGATCTGGCCGATGAACACGCTCGCGAGGAGCGAGAAGATGAAGGCCTGCAGGAACGCGACGAACAGCTCGAGCAGCATGATCGCGACGGCCATCAGCAGCGGCGCGGTCCCGATCAGGTAGCTCTTGAACGTGAACACCAGGCCGAGCAGCGCGAGCACGACGATGTGGCCGGCCGTCATGTTGGCGAAGAGACGGATCGCCAGCGCGAACGGCTTGGTGAGCTTCCCGATGATCTCGATCGGCGTCATGATGATCGTCATCGGGAGCTTCATCATCAGCGGCATGTCGTGCGGCCAGTACACGATCGTGCCGAAGTAGCCGGTGCCGAGGGCGCGCATGCCGGAGATCTCGATCACGATGAAGGTGATGATCGCCAGCGTCGCCGTCACCGAGATGTTGCCCGTGGCGGTCGAGCCGTACGGGATCAGCCCCAGCAGGTTCGCGAACAGAATGAAGAAGAAGAGCGTCAGGATGTACGGCACGAACCCCTGGCCGTGGTGCCCAACGTTCGGCAGCACCACCTCGTTGCGCAGGTAGAGCACCATCCCCTCGATCCCGGCGGCGAATCCGCGCGGCCGCCCCACCGCGTGGTGGTGGCGCTTGTGCGCCTGGGCCGCGGTGATCAGCACCGCGCAGGTGAGCAGCGCGGCGATGAGCAGCATCACCACGTGCTTCGTCGGCGAGAGGTTGACGTCGAGGCGGCCGAGGGGCCCGAGCGGGATGTAGCCGATCGTGCTCCAGCGCGGCAGCGAGCAGTGCCCGGTCGCGTCGTGCCGCCCGAGGCAGATCTCCTTGGAGAGCGTGGGCCACGTGGGCCACGGCAGCTCCATCTCGTAGGAGTCCGTGATGTGGGGCGTGATGAAGTCCACGGGGCCCTGCGGCTCGCCGTGGGCCGCCGCCTGGTGCTCCTCGCCCCGCGCCTCCCGCGAGCCGATCGCCGCCGCGGTGGAGTCGGCGTCCTGCGGCCGCTCGACCTGCGCGGCCGGCTGCGCGGCCGGCTGCGCGGCCGGCTGCGCGGCCGGCTGCGCGGCCGCCGCCGCGGGCTGGTGCTCCTGCGCGAGCGCATGACGAGGGGCCGCGGACGCCGCCGCGGCCAGGGAGAGCGAGAGGAGAACGCCGCCGATCAGTCTCATGATTTCAGCAACAGTGGTTCGACGATCGTCGAGACGAAGAAGAACGCCGCCAGACTGACGAGGGCCGCCGCCGACGGCAGGCCGAGCGCCCCGGCCACCACGAGGCCGTAGGCGGCCAGCACGAGCAGCCGCATCACCGCCCCCAGCCCCCACGCCGCGAACAGCTGCTCGCGCGAGGCCAGCCGCAGCGCCGCGAAGGCCACGAGCTGGACGGCGACGGCGACGGCCGCGCTCGTCCAGATCGCCCGATGTTCCGCGGGCGATGCGAACTTCAGGCCGAGCACCCATCCGGCCGCCGCTACCAGGGCGACCAGGACCAGGGAGAAGAGCGCGAGGTTTCTCACGACCGACCCTCCTTGCGCGCCCTGGCGGCCTCATCCGCACGCTTCTGCGCGGCGTTCAGGCGACGGACCATGCTGTAGAAGGTGCCGCCCGCGCCCACGAACAGCCCCAGCAGCAGGAACAGCGGCGAGGTCCCGAACCGCCGGTCCGCCCACTGCCCGAGATAGACGAAGAGGACAATCGAAACGGCGAACTGCAGTCCCAGTCCCGCGTAAGCGCCGATCGAGGATCCCGACCCCGAATCTTCCGGGGCCGCCTCACCCACTCGACGCGGGGATGGCTGGTCTGCCGCTCGCCGCTCAGGTCCGTCCGTCATGCCGCGCGGGAATCTAGAGGCTTGTGAAATTTTTCGCAAGCGAACCGGCGCCCCGCTGAGATCACTGGAGACCGAGTGAAGAAGTGCCGATTGGGCCGGCACTTATCAGTGTTACGCTCGGCTTGACCGCTCGTCAGGCTGTTGATAAGTTCGCGCACGCTTGATCTGTGACCAATGAACTCGCGCATCCTCGCCCCGATCCTGTTCCTCGGCTCCCTCACCTTCGCCTGCCTGCCGCAGCCGAAGGGGGCCGCCGACGCCAAGCCCGCCGCCGCCACCTCCCGCAAGAAGTCGCCCGGCGACCAGCCGCTCGCGACCACCTTCGACGTCTCGGTCGCCGGAGACTCAGCCGGTCGCCCCGGCCCGGGAATCGTGCGCTTCGCCCTCCACATCACCAACACCACCACCAGGCAGCTGGAGCTCGACTTCCCCAACGGGCAGACCCACGACTTCGTCGTGCTCGACTCGGCGGGACAGGAGCTCTGGCGCTGGAGCCGCGGGCGCATGTTCACGCAGACGGTGCAGAACCGACTGGTCGGCTCCCGTGAGACCGTCACCTTCGAGGACAGCTGGAGCGCGCCGACGCCGCGCGGCCGCCTGACCGCGGTGGCCATCCTCAACAGCACGAACTTCCGCCGCGAGACGCGCGTCGAGTTCGCCCTGCCGTAGCACGCGGTCGGCGTGACGCGGAGTTCGGCCCCGGGGGTACCATACCCCCGGGGCCGAACTGCATCCGGGCGCGGTTCACCCCCGGCCGCTCGACCGTATATCTTGAAAGGGTTCACGGCTCACGCCACGCCCGCCACCGAGTTGCCCCAGGGATTGCCATGACGCCTGCCGTGTTCGCCGCCCCCGCCCGTCGAGGCCGCCGCCGCATGCGCCGGGTCTCCGCCGTCTGCTTCGCGCTCGCGGCGAGCGTGACGCTGAGCGCCGACTCGTGCGACCGGGAGGACAACGGCGCCATCATCTCGCCGACGCAGACCAGCGCCGCCGGCACCTACAGACTGGACGCCGTCATCCGCACGGGCACCGACTCGGTCAACGTGCCGTTCACCTTCACGACGGGGACGTCGAACTTCGCGCTCAACTCGGCGACGCTGACCCTCACCGCCAACAGCGGCGTGACGAACGCGGGCTCCTTCAACATGTCGGTGGGCGGCACCCAGAACGGGATCGCCACCAACCTGGGCATGCCGACCGCCGGTACCTGGAGCCAGAACGGCACCACGGTCACCTTCAACGGCGCCGACTTCAGCACCTTCACCGGGACCCGCTCCAGCAACATCCTGCGCGTCACCCCGGTCACGATCGACGGGCGCGGCGCGTCCACGCTGCGCTTCACGCGGCTGTAGCCCGGCCGCGCCTCGACCGTTCGTCACCCGCGCACGCGCGCCCGTCCCACGGGCGCGCGTGCCCTCTTCAGCGGCACGGTCGCCGGCCGCTAACTTCCGGCTCCGCGTCAGCCTCATCGCAGACCCACCCACTTCGCCCGGCATGCACGCACCACCACGACGCACCACCGGCGGCGGCGGCACCGGCGCCGCCCCGCCCGCCGACGACGCGCGCGACCTCGAGCTGCTCGACCAGCTCGCCCGCGCGCGCGAGGCGCTCGTCGCGCAGATCGCACGCCGCATCATCGGTCAGCGCGACATCGTGGACAACCTCGTCGCGTCGCTGCTCGCCGGCGGGCACGCGCTGCTGGTGGGCGTTCCCGGGCTCGCGAAGACGCTGCTGGTGCAGACGGTAGCGCAGGCGCTCGACCTCTCGTTCTCGCGCGTGCAGTTCACGCCGGACCTGATGCCGAGCGACATCACCGGCACCGAGCTGCTCGAGGAGGACGCCTCCACCGGCCGCCGCACCTTCACCTTCGTCAAGGGGCCGATCTTCGCCAACGTCGTGCTGGCCGACGAGATCAACCGCGCGCCGCCCAAGACGCAGGCCGCGCTGCTCCAGGCGATGCAGGAGCACGCGGTCACGACCGCGGGCCAGACGCACCACCTGCCCGAGCCGTTCTTCGTGCTGGCGACGCAGAATCCGATCGAGCAGGAGGGAACATACCCGCTCCCCGAGGCCCAGCTCGACCGCTTCATGTTCGAGCTGCGGGTGGGCTACCCGACGCGCGACGAGGAGGAGCGCATCGTCTCGGCGACGACGGGCGACGTGGAGGCCGAGATCACGCCGGTGCTCTCGGCGCAGCAGTTGATGGCGCTCCAGCACCTCGTCCGCCGGCTCCCCGCCCCGCCAACCGTCGTGAAGTACGCGGTGCAGCTCGCCCGCTCCACCCGCCCCGACGACCCGGAGGCGACGCCCGACGTGAAGAAGTACGTGAGCTTCGGCGCGGGCCCGCGCGCCTCGCAGTTCCTGGTGCTCGGCGCCAAGGCGCGCGCGGCGATGGACGGCCGCTCCATGCCGGACCTGGACGACGTGCGATCGGTGGCCCTCTCCGTCCTTCGCCACCGGATCGTCGCGAACTTCCAGGCTGAAGCCGAGGGCGTGAGCGTCGAGCGCCTCCTCCCCCTGTCGAGGCCGGCGTAGCCAACCTCTCACCCCTCCTGTTGCGCTCCCCGTCGCCGGCGCGTCATTGCCTCGGCGACTCGGCCCGACGACGGGCTGGTCCCGGATCGATAAGTGTTGGTTTCGCAATGCGTTGCCAGCGCTGACGGGTCGCTGACGGCCTGCGTTTTCTTATTCGTGCACACGGACGTTTCGCGCACGAAAGGGACGGGTCGTTCAGATGAGGGAGTCAATGCAGCACACGGTTCGGTTGGTGACCCTCGGCGAGTGCGCGGTCGAGGTCGGAGAGACTCGCGTCGGTCCCGAAGCGGAGGTCATCTACGCGGCGCTGCTCGTCCTCGCCTTCGAGGCTGGTCGGCGCATTCCGCGGCAGGAGCTCGTGCAGCTGCTCTGGCCGTCGGCCGAGGACGGCCGGGCGCGCCACTCGCTGCGCCAGACGCTCTACCGGATCCGCCAGCTCGGCGTCGAGCTGGAGTCCACGGCGCTCGACGTCTGCCTCCCCGCGAGCCGGGTCCGCGCCGACTTCGTGGAGCTGGAGTCGGGCACGCCGGACGGCGGCGTGGCCACGCTCGCTTCGGTCGGCGACGTGCTTCCGAGCTACGCGCCATCACTCTCGCCGGCGTTCACGAAGCGCCTCGAGCGCTACCGCGGCACCGTGCACGCGCACGTCCGACGGCGCCTCCTCTCCGCGCTCGCTGAGTCGCGCAAGGGCGCGCGCTGGGACGAGACCGAGCAGCTCGCCCGCCGCTGCCTCCAGCTGGACCCGCTGAACGAGGCCGCGACGCTCGCCCTGGCCGAAGCCACCGCGATGTCGGGCAACAAGGCGCAGGCGCTCGCGATCCTCGACCGCTACACGTCCGAGGTGGCGGCGGGCACCGGCGCCGAGCAGCAGCTGATGCGCGTGCAGCCGGCGATCCTCCGGCGCCGCATCGCCGAACGGATTCCGGAGCGGCGCTACGGCACCGCCGCCGAGGCCGAGTTCGTCGGGCGCGAGGACAGCATCGCGTACCTGAGCACCCTGTTCGACGACGCGCGCATGGGTCGAGGCCGCGGCTGCCTGCTCTGGGGTGACGCCGGCATCGGCAAGACGCGTCTGGTGAGCGAGTTCACCGACGCCGCGGCCCTCCGCGGTGCGCGCATCCAGCGCGTCGGCTGCCAGCCGAGCGACGTCCATCGCCCGCTGAGCGTGTTCGTCGACGTGGTGCCCGCGCTCCTGAACCTCCCCGGCGCGCTCGGCTGCTCGCCGGAGTCGATGTCCTACCTGAAGCGCCTGACGGAGCACGACCGCTCGAGCACGACGCCGTCCGAGGCGTCGCGCGAGGCGGAGTACCTCTACGGCCGCGTCCGCCGCGCGCTGCTCGACCTGATCGACGCGATCGCCGCCGAGTGCACACTGGTGCTGGTCGTCGAGGACGTCCACTGGCTCGACCCGATGTCGTGGAGCGTCCTGCGCGAGACGATCGAGTGGGCGTCGTCGCGCCGCCTGATGGTGATCATGACGTCTCGCACCCCGAAGACGGAGGACGATCCCCCGCGCTGGGCCGGCCGCCCGCTGGAGCGGCATCACGTGGGACCGCTGGCGGAGTGGGAGACGGCTCGCGTGGTGGCGTCACTGCTCCGCGGCGTGGAGCACTCGCAGCAAGTCGACGAGTCCATGCTCGCGCGGTGGACGGACCTGGCGGACGGGAACCCGCTGTTCGCGCGGGAGCTGGTGCAGCAGTGGCTGGCGACGGGCGACGCGGAGAAGCTGCCGGAGTCGCTGTTGGCGCTGGTGGATGCGAGAGTCGCACGGCTACCCAAGTCTGCCTTGCGAGTCTTGCAGGTGTGTGGGGTGTTAGGAAAGAACGCCTCACTAGAACGAATTCATCACATTCTAGACTATCCCGCCCATCAACTCCTGGATGCCATCGATGAACTGCATGCCGCAGGAATTCTCGAGTCGGATGCCTCGCTAGCGTGGGCTAGCCATCACCTAGTAATCGATGCCGCGCACAGACGGCTGACCGCCGGCGCTAAACGAGCCCTTCAATGG
>DATFPD010000461.1:0-10304 GCA_035265005.1 Gemmatimonadaceae bacterium
TCCCGGCGCCAGTGGCGTCGGCGGCGCCCCGATCCAATCACCTACCCGCGTGGTCTGAATGCGTCGCGGCCTAACGCAGATTAGACAGACAACCTAAAACCTTTAGCACCGCTCCGCCCCGCAGCCTGATCCCGCCCCCAGCCGCGGCCCACCGCGCAAACCCAACGCACCCCGGCATGACGGCCTGCAGCGCAGCCGCGGTAGTGGCGCAATAGACAGCCGCCGCGAACCGCGCAAGCACGAGGCAATCCTTGCAGGCCACCGGGCGACGCATTGCTCACTCGCTCCTCCCGCACCCTCGCCTCACTGGGGTCGCCGCATCCCCGCCGCGCCGGCGCGCGCCATGAGCTGCTGGTAGGTGACGAGCCGGATCTTCCCCGACCGCGCCAGCTCGGCCAGCTCCGGCGACAGCATCGTCTCCAGTTCCGCCTGCCGGTGCGCGACGACCCCCGCGTTAGGTGCGTTCTGCGCCGGGGCGTTCATGTCCACGATCACCTCCATCTCCGGCGTCCGCTCGGCGACGTGCACCTCGATCAGGTTGACCGTGTCGCGCTTGGCGCTGGCCAGGTGCGCGAGCAGCGCCGACGTCTTCGACGCGACGGGCACGCCCCACAGGGTGAAGTACGACTCGCCGAAGTACGTCGAGATCCCGAGCCCGTACTTCTTCGCGACCCGTTCCGTGACCTCGCGGAGCTGCGGCGTCGCCGCGGCCGTCCCCATGTGCGTGTCCACGTACGTGATCCTGAGCCCCGAGGCCAGCGCGCGCTCCACCTGCGCGCTCAGCTCGCGCTCCACCTCGCCCAGGTCGTACTTGCTCGCGAGGAACGCCCCGACCGACGGGTGGAAGTAGCCGACGCTGTCGACGAGCGACGGGACGCCACCCTTGCCGAGTACCGGTCCCCACCGGTAGTTGCGCCACTCCGAGTTGAGCGCGAGGTGCACGCCCACCGTCACGTGCGGGTTCTTCTTGAGAATCTCGACCGCCTCCTGGTACCACGGGCAGGCGAACAGCACCGAGACCGAGAACGGCAACCCGGTGGCCGCCACTTTCTCGATCGCCTGGTTCACCGAGTGGTTCATCCCCACGTCGTCCAGACGCAGCAGGACCTCGGGCGGCGCGGCGGCGCCCTGGGCGGCGAGTGGGCGCGGCGGCGTGGCGGTGGCGATCGCCGCGGCGGCGAGAACGGCGGCGGCGAGGTGCTGCGGGCGAGTCATGAGCATCATTTGAGGAGCTGGTCGCCCTCGCCGAACAGGAGCGCCGCGTCGGTCTGCTTCGCGGTGTCGAAGACGAGGTTCAGGTTCTTCTCGGTCTCACCAATGTACAGGCGCGTCGTTCCTCCCTTCAGCTCCGCCTCGGTCGCGGGGGACATCGGCGCCGCGGGGAGGTCGGTGACCGCCTGCTCCGGCGGCCGGGCGTTCGTCTTCCTGGCTGATTTCCTGGGCATGGGCGTGGTCCCCTATCTGGTGGTATTCGATGGCCTGCGGCGGCCAACACCATGACGTCGGCCGTTGCCGGACTGCGCGTCAGTCGAACCGGAAGTACTTCCAGTGCGGATGCGGCGCGTCGTGCACGGCGTTGTGGCCTCGCGTCCGATCCAGTGCCAGCTGCTCCGGCGTCAGCTGAAGCACGTCCAGGGCGTGGCTCGCGATGGCCTGCTCGTCGCGCGGGTTGTAGATGACGATCTCCCGGGTACCGAAGCGGAAGTTCGGCTGCTCGAACATGACATTGTAGGCGTCCCCGCTCGGCTCGTAGCGGTACTCCTTGATGCCGATGACCGATGGCTTGTAGTCGGGCCACACGGACAGCGATGACAGCGGGTACCGCCCGTTGGCCGCGCGGTGCGCCTCGATGTCCGCGATCAGCGGCGCGCTGTTCCGGATCGCGCGACTTCTGCTGAACTCGGTGACCGGATCGGCGAGCGCGAGCTGTACGAGCGCCACGGTGACGGGCACGATGGTCAGGTAAGCGGGCATCGCGCTGGCGCGTCCTGGCGCGGCGCTCCTCAGCGACCCCAGACGCGGCACGAGCCTCGTCACCGCGTATCCCCCCAGGCCGAGCGTGCCGGTCCCGAGCGTCAGGCTCTCGGTCATCACGACGAGCGAGACGAGGACCCACACCACCGACGACACGATCAGCGCCGCGAGCGCGCAGGCGTAGCGTGCCCGTCCGGTTCGGCGCCGGTGCTCGGCCGCCACCCATACGCCGCCGACGGGCACGAGCAGCAGCCCCAGCTTCCCGACGAGCTGCGCCATCGTCGATACCGGCACGGCCAGGCCGTCGTACCGCCCCGGCAGGAACGGCAGGAGCGTGCACAGGATGACGCACGCCGTCGCCGCGGTGATGCGGAAGAGGTGAGCGACCATCGCGCCCGCCGGCGGTCACGCGACGTTAGGCAGCAGGACGTCAGCGCACGACGACCGAGCCCCCGTACGTCCCGCCGACGGCCACCACGGCGTCCGCGCTCAGCTCCCCCCGCACGTCGCCGGTGAACACGAGGCGCCCGTCGATCTGGCCGCCCGGCTGCACGCCGCCCATGTAGAACGCGGCCGCCGTCGCCGGCTCGCCGTTCACCGTCCCCTCGAACGTCAGCTCGGACCTGAAGACGTCGGGGAAGGTCCCCGGGGGCGTGGTCGCCACCTCCGAGCACGGCGCGAAGACCAGCGCACTCGTATGCCCGGTGCCGATGCCTTCGAGCGTTCCGGTGAAGACCAGCCGTCCATCGACCTCGAGCCGGCAGTTCTGCCCCCTCGGCGTCAGCGTGAGCGTCGAGAAGTCCACGAGCGCGTCGAAGTGTCCCGACGCCTCGATCTGGCGCGCCGCCGACGCCGAGCGCGCCTGCGCGGTGGGCCCGAGCACATCGCGCCGATCCGCGCAGCCGCCGACGATGAGCACTACGGTCCCGATGACAGCGAGTCGAAGGCTTCTCATGGTGTCCTCCGGTCGGCGGCCGGCGGCGGCTCGCGAGCGAGGCGCGCCAACCGCTCAATAAGGTGTGGGTCACCACGATGCGGGTCGCGGACCGGCGCCGCAATGCATCAGCACGGCCCCGAGCCTGACGCCGCCGCCACGCATGGCCACACGAGCTCCGCGCGGCACCCGTTCAAGCCGGCGCCCCACGCCGCGTTGAACTCTACGAGCGCCCAGCCGCGCTCCGGGATGAAGCCCACGTCCACGACGACCGCCCGCGGCACCGTCACATCCCGGAGCAGGTCCGCGGCGGCGCGCGCGGCGCCGGCGGGATCCGTGCTGCCTTCGTAGATGGCGCAGTCGAGCACGGCACCGTCGAGCACGAAGCAGCGCGCCTCGGCGGCGAACATCACGGGCTCCGAGACCAGGATCACCGTCTGGTCGTCCAGGCCGCGGCACTCGGCCGCGAGCTCCCCCGCGTCCGCGTACACCCGGGCCGGGAACAGCTTCGGGACGACAGGCTTGCAGAAGGCGGGGTACGTGAGGGCTCCCGCGTCACTCATCGTCCGCCGCCACACGGCGCGGCGGAGGTGACGCGCCGGCACCGCGAACACTAGATCGTCAGGCGGGGAGCAGAGCTCCAGGCCGAGCTTCTGCTGGAGGACCAGGCAGAAGGCGTCGCTCCCGTAGACGCGCACGGAGCGGGGATCCAGCGCCGGCGGGTCCCAGAAGCGCGCCAGGCGCAGCACGCTCCCGCCGGCGACGCGCTCCCACACGTCGGCCAGCGCGTCCCGCTCCACGTCGGGCTTGTCCGGCAGCAGGAGCGTGAGGCCAGCCGCGGTCGTCACCTCGCGCCGCGCGTCTACGTGGACCTGCACCGCGACGCGAGCAGTCCCGTCGCCGCGGCCGTGTCGAGGTCGGCCACGAGCAGCCCTTCCTTGCCGTACGGCTGCCACGCCAGCACCGTCCCGTCCGGACGCACCACCGCGGATGTCGTCGGCGATCCGTCGCTCGCGCAGTTGACGCTGGCGAAATAGCAGCTGTTCTCGGCGGCGCGGCACAGCATCGCCTTCTCGTGAAATGTGTTCAGCGGGTCGGCGAAGCTCGTCGGGAGATAGCCGCCCGGTTCGGCTTCGCCGAAATGCGGATGGAACACCACGTGCGCGCCGTGCCGGGCGGCCCATCGCACCGTCTCGGGGTAGCGCCATCCCTCGTGGCAGATCGCCACGCCGAACGTCAGCGGACCCACCCGGAAGCACTGGCGCCCGCTGCCTGGCGAGTAGACGCTCTCTTCCGACGGGTCGAGCTGCACCTTGTCCTGGAAGCCGGCGACCGTTCCGTCGCCGTCGATGACGAGCGCGGTGAGCCGCGGCGCGCCGTCCACCAGCCGCTCGGTGCCGAGCACCACCGCGACGCCCGCGGCGGCGGCCTCCTCGGCGACGGCGGACCACGCACGCTCGAGGAACGCGGCGTCGGGTGGCGGCAGCGTGTGGCCCGGCGCGCGGTAGCCCGGGACGTAGCACTCCGGGAAGCAGACGACGAGCGTCCGCTCGACCGACGCCTGCCGGGTCGCCGCCCGCGCCAGCGCGACGGACTCGTCGGGCGTCGCGGCGCGTCGGATGTTGGCGAGCGCGATTCTGACTGTAGTCATTGGGAAACCGGTCCAGTGATCGTTAGGTATTCCGCGGGGCGACTCAGTGCCAGAACAGTCGCAGTCCCGTGTGCACCATCGCGATCCCGCTCTCGGCTGCGGCGGCCGTGACCGCGTCATCGCTCGCGGAGCCGCCGGGCTGCGCGATCGCGTGGATGCCGCTGCGCCGTGCGCGGTCGACGTTGTCGCGGAACGGAATGTAGCCGTCCGAGCTCAGCACGACCGGCGCGAAGCGCGTGACCCACTCCTGCCGCTCCTCGGTGTCGAGCGGTGCCGGAAGACGGTCCGCCAGGGCGCGAAGCCGCGCGCGGTCCGCGTCGTCCAGCCGGTCCCAGATCAGCCACTGCCGGACGGCATTGAATCGGGCGGTCCGAGTCGCGTCGGGCGGAAGCGTCAGCTCCGCCGCGCGGGGATGGAGCTGGAGGCGCCAGAGGTCTGCCTTCGCGCACGCGAGGTCGGTTGCGTAGATGCGCGCCTGCTGTCCGCCGCCGATCCCGATGGCCTGGCCGGCGTGGGCCACGCACACGGCGTTGGACGGCGCATGCCTGGCGACGATGGTGGCGAGTACGAGGTCCGCGACCGCCTCGGCCGAGAGCGCGGGCGACGTGGTGACGGCGCGCGCAAAGAGGGATGGCGCGATCACCGCCGTGTTGCGCCCCTGCCGCAGCGTGATCCCGGCCTCGCTCCGGACTTCGAGTGGCGGCGGCTCGTAGTCCGGATCCGCCTGGAGGACGATGTAGCGCCCGCCCTTCTTGCCGCGCAGCACCCGCAGCGCCTCGGCGTCGTATCCCGGCGCCACGATCCCGTCCGAGACCTCCCGCGCGATGAGGCGCGCGCAGCTGTCGTCCACCACCTCGCTGACGCCGATGAAGTCGCCGAACGACGCCACACGGTCGCCGCCCCGGGCGCGTGCGTACGCGGTCGCGAGCGGTGACCAGTCGCCTGCCGCGAGGAGGTGGGCAGCCCGAAAGGCGTCATCGGCCGTGCCGGCCAGCGCCGCACCCGCCGGATGCACGTGCTTGATCGACGCCGCGGCCGGTCGCTCGAACGCTCGTCCCAGCTCACGCGCGAGCTGCCACGCCTTGGCGGCGTCGAGCACGTTGATGTACCCGAGCGTGCCGTTGAGGGCTCGCAGCCACTCGACGCCGTCCGCGAAGTCGAGGGACGCGTCGCTCTGCTGCGGATTGAGCCCGTACTTGAGCGGCTGGCGCCGCGACGGGCGCGGGGGCTCCGTCATGCGCGTTCGGTGCGATGGGTGGCGGCATTTTCGCTTCGCCACGCGTCGAGCGTGGCCACGATCTCGTCGATCGCGTCGGCCGCGCGCGCCCGGAACACCCTGGTGAAGCGCTCCGGCGTCAGCCACTCGCTCTCGTGCAGGTTGTTGAGGAGCGTGCGGCCGGGAAACGCTCGCACGATCTCCTCCACCGGCAGCACGCCGCCCTGCGTGCCGATCACGACGAGCGCGTCACCCGGTCCCGCGTGGCGGAGTGTCTTCCAGAGGAGGTCATACGCGGGCGCCCGCTCACCGAACAGCACCACGTCGGACCGCAGGCGCGAGCCGCAGCGCGGGCAGCGCGCCGACGCACCAGCCCGCCCGGCGGCGCCGAGCGGGAACGGATGCGCGTGCCCGAGGCAGCGGAGCTGGTCGAGGCGTCCGTGCAGATGGACGACGGCGCGCGCGCCCGCGCGCTCCAGGAGCGTGTCCACGTTCTGGGTGAGCAGTTCCGTCCCGGGGTGGCGTGCCTGGTAGGCGGCGAGCCCCAGGTGCGCGGCGTTCGGTTGGGCGCCGGCCTCCGCGACGCGGAGCCGGTCGAGCCAGTCCTCCACCGCGTCGGGATCGCGGGCGTAGCCCTCCGCGGAGAGGAACTGCTCGGCGGACATGTTCTGGTAGAGCCCACCCGCGCCGCGGAAGGTGGGCAGCCCGCTGTCGGCGGACAGCCCGCTTCCACTGAGCACGATGACGCGCATCCGTCGGCCGAGCGGGGGCGGAGGAGGCCTAACGCCAGAGCCGGCCCGTGCGGTGGGGGCGGCGGCGCGCCCGCGGCAGCTCGCTCGGCAGCCGGTGCATCGGCCACTCCAAGGCGCGCCCCGGCTGCGTGGGGCGACGTCCCGGGACGCTCGCGAACGACGCGCCGTTGGCGAGCAGCCCCCAGAAGCCCTCCCGGATGTCGAGGGCACGCTCGATGACGAACTGCGTCAGGTCGTGCGGCAGGTCCCGCCCGGCGGCCATCGTCGTCCCCTGGAACGGCCGACGCCTGGGCGGCGCGGCCACCCAGCCGCACAGGCGCCCGTCGCCGTCCTTGTAGAACTCGACTCGCATTGCCATCTCACCCTCCGGCAACATCTCGTTAGGTGGCGAGGGGCCAGCCCCACGCGGGGTCGGGCCCCGTGCCGCGCTCGTACGTCGTGACCTCCAGCTGGTGGCCGTCCGGGTCGGTGAAGTAGATCGAGAGCGCGGCCGCGTGGTCCTCGGTCTTGAACGCGACGCCCCGCGCGCGCAGCGCCGCCTGCGCCGCCGCGAAGTTCGCCCGGTCCGCCCGGAAGGCCACGTGGCGCATGGCCAGCGTGCCCCGGGGCGGCGGCGGCAGCGGCCGGTCGGTACCGACGGGGAACAGCGCCAGGCAGGTGGCGCCGGCGCAGACGATCGTCGGGAAGTCGCCCCACACCTCGGCGTACCGACGCTCGAAGCCGAGCACTTCGCGGTACCAGCGCGCCGAGGCCGCGACGTCCCGCACCGCGAGCGCCACGTGGTCGATCCCCTCGAGCCGGAACCCGGCTTCCGTTGCCTGCCCGCTCGCATCATTCATGGTCGGTCGCTGGCTGACGCCCTCGCGCGAGTGCTCACCGCCGGGGCTGGAAGAGCTCTATCCGGTTCCCGGACGGATCGTCGATGATGACCTGCGCGCCGCCCGGCCCGGACACGATGTCCTTCGTACGAAAGGGCACCCCGGCAGCTCGCAACCGCTCGACCTCCGCCTCGAGATCAGTCACGTGGAGGTGGATGCGATTCCACCCGCCCGGCACCTGGCGCCGGCCGTCGGCGAGCGGGCGCTTGCCGGAGCTGCCCTCGCCGCTCAGCAGGAGGCGCACGCCGTCGCGGGAGACCGCGGCGAACGCGGACGAGGCGTCCTGCTCGAGGGCGAAGCCCAGGAGCGTCGTGTAGAACCTTACGGCGGCGGGTACATCATCAATCATGTACCGCACGCTGACATCAGGCATCTGTCCCTTCCTTCATCGTTAGGGGACGACGTTCACGGCGTCGGACCGAAGCTCGGCAGCGCGACGTCCGCGCCCTTCGCCGCGATGCCTCGGGCTGCATATCATAGCCGCGGCCGCGGCCCGCATCCATGGCGGAGCCCGTCGGCGGCGACGCGGGCATCTTCGGGTTGAGCGCCGGGCTGAGGACGCGCCACCCGAAGGGAGTGCGGACGACCGTGAGCGTTTCGATCAGCGCGCTCGACGCCGCGCTCCCGGAGCGCTCCCATCGCACCTCGAGCGCTCTCGCCCACCACGCGTGTACCAGTGTGCTCTAAGTAGGTGGACAGAAGTCTTGCAGCAAATGGCCGTGCCACGATAGTCTCGGGGCATGGGCAGACCATTCTCACGACGAGCGGAGTTCACGCGTGCGGATCGCCGCCGGTTGGAGCGCGCGTTGGCCGGCACGACCGAGGCCCGCGTCTATCGCCGGCTCGCGGCGGTGCTGGCGGTCGCCGACGGGCAGCCGCTCGGCGCGGCGGCGCGCCGGGCCCGCGCGGATCGGACGACCGTCGCGCGCTGGGTGGACCAGTACCTCCGCGCGCATGACGCGGCGGCGCTGGCCGACGCCCCGCGCGGCGGCCGCCCCCGGCTGCGGGGCCTCACGGACCGCCGGCTCGAGCGCGTGGTCGCCGCCGACCCGCGCGCGCTCGGCTATCAGACGGCGACGTGGACCGCGCCGCTGCTGGCCGCCCACTGCGCCGAGCGGTTCCGCTGTGCGGTCAGCGCGCGCACGGTGCGCCGGCGCCTGCACGCGCTGGGCTACCGCTGGAAGCGCCCGCGCTACACGTACGCGCACCGGGCCCCCCACCTGCCGCAGAAAAAGGGGCTCTCGTCCGCCGCCTGAGGGCCGGGGTCGGGCCGCGCGACGTCGTGCTGTTCACCGACTGGACGCTCCTGCGGCTGTTCCCGCCGCTGCGCGCCGCGTGGGCGCGCGCCGGGACGCCGGCGCCCGTCCGCATCACGGGCGAGAACGCGAAGGCCGTGCTCTTCGGCGCGATCCACCTGCGCACGGCGCACCGCGTGGTCGTCGCGCGGCCCCGCGCCGGCGGCGCCGACGCCCGGGCGTTCCTGCACGAGCTGCGGCGCTGCTACCGCGGCCGGCGCACGATCTGGCTGCTCGCCGACCGGGCGAGCGCCCACACCGACCGCCAGACGCAAGCCCTGGCGGCCGAACTGGACATCCAGTTCGTCTGGCTGCCGAAGCAGGCGCCGGCGCTCAACGCGATGGACCAGCTCTGGCGCCCCCTCAAGGCCGTCATCGCGGCCAACCGGCAGGCGCCCGACGTCGCCACGCTCGTGAGCGCCGCGATGCTGTGGGTGCTCATGCTCTCGCCGAGCGAGGCCCGGCGGCTCGCCGGCATGCAGTCGCCACACTTCTGGCTCCGTGATTTGTAGCAAAACTTCTGTCCACCTACTTAGTGATGCAGTCCGAGCTTCGCGTCAAAACATGCAAGAGGCCGAAAGGAGACACGGGGAAAGGCACCCACTACCTCGTGATCGACGACCGGCCGCTTCCCCAGCTCTCATGGTGCCGTTTCCTGCGACTTGGTGGCCGGGGCAGCCAGCAGACGGGGCTGAGTGCCGGAGTTTCCGATCCTGTAGCAGTCGACCGACTGCGGGGTGTGACCCTCGGTGAGATCTCGCGTCACTTCGACTTCCGGCTCACCGTCGGCCTCCCTGAGATCACCGAAGAGTTCGGTCACGAAGTCACGATCGAGTTCCTTCGAGAGTCGAGGGAGTCGGAGCCAGGGCACGCGGAGCTGATCTTTCGCTTCCGGCTGGACTATCCGAACTGGTCCCTGCCGTGGAGCCCTGCCGAGTACATGGAGGCGGTCCGGCAAGCGGCGATCGAGGCAGCACATCCTACGGTGCTCGATCTCTTCGAGGTCGACCTCGATGAGGTCCCTGAGTACAAACTCGTGTATCAAGCTTCGCTTGAGTTCCCGCTCGGGTCCGAGCTAGGGCTGGCAATCGGTTTGGCGCACCGAGTCCGCGACCGGGCGCTCGCTCGGCTTCAGGAGGCGCAAGCCGATGCGGCGCGCGAGTCGTTGGTCGTCCCCTTCGCCTTTCCTCCTCCCATCCGGGCGGCGTGCCAGCAGTATGTCCTCTATTTCGTCCAGTTCCTCGAGGACCTCGGCATCAAAGCCGACATCGAGGTAAAGGAGGCGGCGGGCCGCACGTTGTTCAGCGTGACGCCGCGGGAGGGGCGCGAAGCGCTCGAGCGCATCCGGGAGGCACTCGACGTGTACTTGGAGCTGCCGGCCAATCCCGGCGCGCTGGCGGCCGCGGCGCGAACGGGCGATGTGGCGGTGATGCAGCTCCAAGCCACTGTGCTACACCTGAAGTCGCAGGTCGTGCTGTCCGCGGCGCTCCTACAGGCGAAGAGCGCCCAGATCGAGGCGCTGGAGCTGTCGAACCTCCGACTCCAGCAGATGCTGGTGGACGGCGGTCGCGAAAAGCCACTCGCGATCGTGGGTGCGTCGGCCG
>DATFPD010000462.1:0-4204 GCA_035265005.1 Gemmatimonadaceae bacterium
CACGCTGCTGTTCGCGCACGGCTGGCACTCGCACGCGGGTGACATGCTCCTGTGGGCGGAGCCCATCGTGCGCGCCGGGTTCCACGCGATCATCTACGACGCGCTCGGCCACGGCGAGAGCGACCCGGTGGAGTTCACGTCCATCAGGCACCTCCGCGACGACCTGCGCGTCGTGACTGTGTGGGCGCAGCGGCACCCGCTCGCCGCGCCGGGGCTGTTCCTCTTCGGCCACTCGATGGGCGGCGCCGTCTCGATCCTCGTGGCCGCCGAAGGCGCGCCGGTGCAGGGCGTGATCGCCGCCGGCGCGCCGACCGACGCGGTCGAGGTGGCGCGCGAGTACCTGGAGTCGAAGGGGATGCCGGGCGCGCTCCTGCTGCGGCTCCTGCTCCCGTTCTGGCGCCCGATCGTCGCCGAGCGCGCGGAGGCGCTGCGGCCCGTGAGGCGGATCGAGGACGTCGCGGTGCCGGTGCTCCTGCTGCACGGCACCGAGGACCGGCAGGTGAGCGCGCAGCACGCGCGGGAGCTGTCGCTAGCGCACCCGCGCGCGCGGCTGGAGCTGTTCGAGGGCGCGGACCACTACAGCGTCCCGCGGGACGCACGATACGCGCGCGTGGTCCGCGAGTTCGTCGACCGGGCGCTGCGCGAGCAGGCGCTCGGCGCGGCGGGCTGAGTCGCCGTGTACTCCACCTGCCTCTTCTGCCACGGCGATCTCGGTGCGAACGAGGCCGTCGAGCATTTCCCGGTGGGGCGCCGGCTGGCGTTCGACGCGGCGAAGGGGCGGCTGTGGGTGGTCTGCCCACGCTGCGGGCGGTGGAACCTGACGCCGCTGGAGGAGCGCTGGGAGGCGATCGAAGAGTGCGAGCGACGGTTCCGAGATGCACGTCGGCGCTTCTCCGGGGACAACGTGGGCCTGGCGGCGCTGCCTGACGGCCTCGCGCTGATTCGCGTCGGCAACCCCCTTCGTGCAGAGCTGGCCCACTGGCGCTACGGCAGGGCGATGGTCGAGCGCTGGCACCGCGCGCGCTGGGGGCGGCTCGCGAGTGAGGCCGGGATGGTGGCGTGGCCCGCCGTGATGGTGCTTCCGGGGGCGATCTACGCCGCGGGGATCGCCGGACTCGCGTACATGGTGGCGGACGATCTCATGGCCCGGCGGGTCGTGGTCCGCCTGCCGCTGACGGACGGCGGACGCCTGTCGCTCGACCGCGACGACGTGCGTGAGGTTCGCTTGCTGGGGGCGGCGGTACGTGGCGGCTGGGAGCTCGAGGTTTCGCACCGCGAGGGGGTGACGACGCTGCAGGGGCGCGAGGCGGTGCGCGCGGGGGGGCGCTTGCTGGCGACGCTGAGCCGGAGCGGAGCGCCGGCGGACCTCGTGAACTGCGCGCTCGATGCGGTGCAGCCGGGCGTGGCGCCCGACGTGGTCTTCCGCCGTGCCGCGGACGAGCTGCGGAGGGCCGGCTACGTCAATCTCATCGCGCTTCCCAACGTCTCGCGCCTGGCGCTGGAGATGATCGCGCACGAGGAGGAGGAGCGCCGAGCGATGGAGGGCGAGCTGGCGGAGCTGGAGCGCGCCTGGCGCGACGCCGAGGAGATCGCCGCGGTCGCCGACGATCTCCTGCTGCCCCGGTTGGTGCGCGAGCGGCTGGCGCGCTTGCGCGGGCGCGGCTGACCGCGGGGCGCGGCGAGCGGTCGCGTCGCGGCGATTCGGTCCGCGTCGCGCTGAATCGATGGCGTAGACATCGGCCCGGCGAGGTATCTTAGCTTTCGGGGGGGGCCCCCCAAAGGATGCGTGGCGCCCCTTCAGTCACCGTGCGCGCGCTGCCCGCCGCCGGCGGCGATCTCCGCCCCGTCCGCCATCGGGACCCCGCGCAGCTCGTCAGGCAGCAGGTCCAGGTTCGCCCGCGGGTTCTGGGTGAGCCGCATCGGCCAGCCGGTGCCGAACACGAAGCGTCCGGCGCCGATGGTGCGGAACAGGTGCGCGAGATGGTCCTCGGGCGGTCCCCAGATCCACGAGATGTCCCACCAGACGCGCGCCTGCTCGTCAGGCGTGAGCCCCCAGTGCACCTCCTCGATCATCTCGCGGCCGGCACAGGCGACGACGACCCGCACGCCCGGGTTCGACCTCGCGATCGACCGGACGTGCGCCGCGGTGAGGTCGCCCGCCGAGTCCATCCAGTGGCGCTGCCGCAGGTCCTCGAAGCGGACCGCGAGCAGCAGCGCCACGCCGGCCTCGGCGCAGGCCGCGGCGAGCGCGTGCATCGACGGCTCGTGCGGGCCCATCCCCCACTGCGGCGGGTACGCCCGCACCGCCGGCGCGCCGCGCTCCAGCGCCTGGCGCAGCATCCCCTCCCACTTCGGCCAGTCGGGCCGCACCACGGGCGTCGGCCGGAGCACGGCGCGGTGCGGCTCCAGCGCCGCGTACAGCGCGTCGTTGCCGGGAATGGGGTCGCGGTAGAACGCCGACGGCAGGTGTCCCACCCACGCCGAGCCGATGCGCTCGCGCGCCAGCACGCGCACCAGCACGTCCGGGTCGGGGTGCGGCACGTAGCGGAACGGGTAGGGCCCGATCCAGCAGTTGACGTCGGTGGTCATCGCGCGCCGCCGACGACGCTCGCGTGCGCTCGCCGGTCGCCGGCGTCGGCCCCGCCCTGCACCGAGGGAAAAGTCCCCGGCGGAAAGATCCGCACCGCGTTCCGCCACCTGACGAGCGCCATGTCCTCGGGCGACAGGCCGATCACCTCCAGCGCCCGCAGCTTCGCGAGGCCGGTGCACATCGTGATGTCGCACCCCCAGAGCAGGCGCGACGGGCCGACGGCGGCGAGCGCGTCGTCGAGCATGCCGCGGTCGACGCCGCTGCCGGAGAGGTCGAGGTAGACGTTAGGCAGCTCGCGCACGGCGGCGAAGGTGTGGCGGTAGTCGCCGCCGCCGCCGATGTGCGCCAGGATGAAGCTCGCGCCCGGGTGGCGCTCGGCCAGCCGCCCGAGCTCGGCGCCGTCGGAGGCCTCCTGGTTCCCCCACTCCTTGCGGCGCCACTGCCAGATGTGGTGCAGCACCGGGAAGCCGCGCGCGGCGGCCTGCTCGGCGACGGGGTCCACCAGCCGGTCGTCGGCGCGGCGGCTGGCCGAGAGCTTGATGCCGACCGCGCCCGCCGCGGCGCAGCGCTCGATCTCGGCCAGCGCGTGGTCGCCGAAGTTCGGGTTGACGTGCACGTACGAGCGCACGCGCGCGCCCTCCCGCCGCTGGATCGCCAGCATCTCGTCGTTCCCGCGCGACACGTCCGCCGGCGACGCGAAGTAGGTCGGCGACGTGTGCCCCATGCTGCCGAGGATCGACGCCACGTGGCACGTGATGCCGATGCGGTCGCCGGCGCGCATCCGCGCCGCGTTCACCGCCTGCCAGTCGCGCCGGCCGCACCCCGCGTGGAAGAAGTGCGCGTGGACGTCGATGAGCGGCGCCGCGCCGGCGAGCGGCGGGGCCGGCTCGCCGTTCGCCGAGTCGCTCACGGCGCGTCGGCCCCGCCGGCCGAGTCCTCCTCTTCCTCCAGCAGCTCGACGAACGCGCTGCTCGCCGCGTGCTCGATCGCGGCCACCGCCTCCTCGTCGTGCGCGATGGCGGCGAAGTTGTACGCGCCGCGCTTGAACAGCACGCCGCGGCGGAGGGCGAGCTCCAGGAACCGCTGCTGTCTCGCCTCGTCGGCGAAGCGCAGCAGCCACATCGGATCGATGCCGTCCACCGCCACGCCGCCGACGCCGCTCGACGCGATGGCGGCTTCGACCGCGCGGCGAATCTCCCGTCCCGTGCTCCAGAGCGACTCGGCCACCTCGGCCCGCTCGTGCCACTCGAGCACCGCGTGCGCCGCGGCGAGGCCGATCGTCTCGGACGCGAGCGTTGAAGAGATCCACGTCCGCCCCGCCGCCTCCATCACCGCCGAGCGGCCGACGACGGCCGACAGCGGGAACCCGTTCGCCATTGCCTTGCCGAAGGTGGCCAGGTCCGGCGCCACGTTCGCGTACTGCTGGTAGCCGCCAGTCGCCAGGCGGAAGCCGGTCTTGATCTCGTCGAAGATCAGCACTGCGCCGCGCCGGTCGCACAGGGCGCGCGCGGCGGCGATCCACGCCTCCGACGGCAGCCGCTCGACGACCGGCTCGATGACGACCGCGGCGAGCCGGTCGCCGGCTTCGTTGCCCGCGCGCTCGAGCGCGGCCAC
>DATFPD010000463.1:0-7582 GCA_035265005.1 Gemmatimonadaceae bacterium
AAGCCTCCCCTTCGTCGTGCTCTGCGCGCTGGCCGCCTCCGCCTGCGCCTCGTCGTCCTCATCCTCATCCGTCGCCGGCACGCCGGCGCTCGAGAGTCGCCAGCCAGTCCCGGCGCCCGCCGCGGTGCTCGGCTTCGAGCCTGGCGCGGACCGGAAGCTCCCCGAATGGCGGCAGGTGGTGGACTACTTCCAGCAGCTCGACCGCGCGAGCCCGCGCCTCGAGCTGCGCACGCTCGGGCCCACGACGATGGGGCGGCCCTTCATCGCCGCGTTCATCGGCGACTCGGCGACGCTCGCGAACCTGCCGCGCTACCAGGAAATCCAGAGGCGGCTGGCCGATGCGCGCGGCTGGCGGGCGGGAGAGCGCGACCGGTTCGTCGCCGACGGCAAGGTCGTCGTCCTGGTCACGTCGAGCATCCACTCGACGGAGGTGGGCGGCATCCTGACGCCGACCGTGCTCGCCCACCGGCTGGTCACCGGCGAGGACGCCGAGACGCGCATGGTCCGCGACAGCACGCTCGTGATCATGGTGCCCTCGCTCAACCCGGACGGCGTGGACATCGTCGGCGGCTGGTACCGGGCGACGCTCGGCACGCCGCACGAGGGGACGCCGCCGCCGGAGCTCTACCACAAGTACACCGGACACGACAACAACCGCGACTGGTACGCCTTCACGCAGGCCGAGACGCGGCTGACCGTCGACTCGCTGCATAACGTCTGGTTCCCGCAGGTGGTGAACGACATCCACCAGCAGGGCTCGAACGGCTCGCGCATCTACATGCCGCCGTACGTCGAGCCGTACGAGCCGAACGTCGACCCGCTGATCGAGCAGGGCGTGAACGAGATGGGGCGCGCGATGGAGCGGCGGATGCTGGCCGAGGGGAAGTCCGGCATCGTCACCGACGCGATCTACGACGCGTGGACCCCGGCCCGCGCCTACATGCACTACCGCGGCGGCATCCGCATCCTGACCGAGACCGCCAGCGCGCGCCTGGCGACGCCGATCACGATGCCGCTCGACTCGCTCCGCCCCGGGCGCGGCTACGACCCGCGCGTGGCCTCGGCCAACTTCACGAAGGTCTGGCCCGGCGGCGCCTGGACGATCGGCGACATCGTGGACTACCAGACGAGCGCGAGCTGGGCGCTGCTGGCGGAGTCCGCGCGCAGCCGCACGCGCTTCCTCGACCGGTTCGCCACCGTGAGCGAGCACGCGGCGCAGGGGCGCCGGGCGCCCGGGCGCGCCGACTGGCCGTCGGCGTTCGTGATCCCGGCGGTGGGTCAGGACCAGACGGCGCTGCGCACCCTGCTGCGCACGCTCCAGCGCGGGCAGGTCGAGATTCGTCAGGCGGAGGCGCCGCTGGAGGTGCGCGTCTCGCAGTCGTCGGCGGCGTCGCAGGCGGTCCGCTTCCCGGCCGGCACGTACGTCGTCCAGACCGCGCAGCCGTACGGCGCCTGGGCCAAGGCGCTGCTCGAGCGGCAGCACTACCCGAACCTGCGCGACACGAAGGGCGAGCCGATCCGCCCGTACGACGTCACCGCCCACACGCTGCCGCTGCTCATGGGCGTCGGCGTGGCCGCGGTCCGGGACTCGATCGCCGCGCCGCTGTCGGCCCCGCTGGCGATGCTCGCCGAGCCGGCGTACGTGGCGGAAGGACTGTCCGGCAACACCAGCCGCCGCATCGCCCTGTACCGCAGCTGGGCGCCGGCGATGGACGAGGGGTGGACGCGCTGGGTGTTCGACCAGTACCGCATCCCGTACACTCGGATCGTCGACCGCGACGTGCGCGCCGGCAACCTGCGCGACCGCTTCGACGTGATCGTGGTCCCCGACCAGCCGGCGGTCCAGATCGAGCGCGGGCTGCGCGCGGGCGCCTACCCCGACTCGCTGGCCGGCGGGCTCGGCGCGGCGGGCGCCGCGGCGCTGCGGGCGTTCGTGGAATCGGGCGGCACCCTGGTCGCGCTCAACGAGGCGAGCGACTACGCCATCCGCGCGCTCTCGCTCCCGGTGCGCGACGTGCTCGACGGCGTGAACCCGCGGGACTTCTACGCGCCCGGCTCGATCTTCTCGGTGGCGCTCGACGCGTCGCATCCCGTCGCCGCGCGGATGGTCGCGGAGCCGGCTGTCTGGTTCGAGGACGGCCCCGCGTTCGAGATCACCGACCCCGCGCGCGCGAAGAGCGTCGCCACCTACGCGGCCGGCACGGACCCGCTCCTCTCCGGCTGGCTCCTCGGCGGCGAGCGCCTGGCCGGGAAGAGCGCACTGGTGGACGTCTCGTTAGGGAAGGGCCACGCGGTCCTGTTCGGCTTCCGCCCGCAGTACCGCGGCCAGAGCATGGCGACGTACCCGCTGCTGTGGGGGGCGATGATGCGGTGAAGGGCGATTCGTGAAGGGCGATTCGTGATTCGCGATTCGCGATTCGCCCTTCACGAATCGCCCCTCTTCACCCGCACCGCCCACAGCCCCGCCGTCCGCCCGCGCGCCAGCTCGGGGACGCCGCGCCAGGGAAGCGAGCGCCCCCGAGTGCGCAGCGGGTGCGCGAGGAGCTGGGCGAGCGGCGTCTCGTGGATGAACTTCCCGCCGGGGCGCAGCACCCGCGCGATCTCCGCCAGCGCGCACGCGGGGTTCGCGATGTGGTAGCAGGTGCCGAAGTCGATCACGATGTCGAACGACTCGGCGGGAAAGGGGAGCGACCGCACGTCACCCTGGTGCAGCTCGGCGGCGGTTTCGGCGCGGGCCAGCCGCTCCCGCGCGGCGCCGAGCAGCTCGGCGCTGATGTCCAGCCCGGTGAGGCTGGCCGGCTCGCAGAGCCGGGCGAGCGCGACGAGCCCCACGCCGCGGCCGCATCCCACCTCGAGGATGCGCTGGCGGGTGGGGACGCGCAGGATTCGCACGAGCGCCGGGATCTCGAGCGACGCCTGGAGGACGTTTCGCCCCTCGGCGTTGGGGAACGGCTCGTAGTCGGTCGGCGGGGCGGCGGCGCGGGCGGCGGAGCGCAGGGCTGACACGGGTGACACCTCCGGGGTCGCTCCCGGCCTGGCCGCACCTAACGTGGCGGGACCGTTCGGCCGGGTCACGCCGCCAACCTACCGCCGACCCGTTTCCCGGGCGTGACCGGCCCGTGACTCGGCAATGCCGCGCCGAGCGCCGAGTGCCGAGCGCCGAGTCCCGATGTGGCCCCTTGCTCCGCCCACGCCTTCGTCGCCAATCTTGGAGAGTATGGAGCACCCTGCCAGCTCGGCGCCGGAGCGTGAGCGGTTGCAGCGCGCCCTCGGCGACCGCTACGCGCTGGAGCGCGAGATCGGGCGCGGCGGGTGGGCCTCCGTATACCTGGCGCGCGACACCAAGCACGACCGGCCGGTGGCGATCAAGTTCTTCCGCCCCGAGCTCGCGCACTCGCTCGGCACCGCGCGCTTCCTCCAGGAGATCCGCCTCGTCGCGCAGTTCCACCACCCGCACATCCTCCCGCTGCACGACTCCGGGGAGACGGCGGACTCGCTCTACTACGTGATGCCGTACGTCGCCGGCGAGTCGCTGCGCGACCGGCTCACGCGCGAGGGGCCGCTCCCGCTCGAGGACGCGCTGCGCATTGCGCGCGAGGTGGCGGGGGCGCTCCAGTACGCCCACGAGCGCGGCGTGGTGCACCGCGACATCAAGCCCGAGAACATCCTGCTCAGCGGCTACCAGCCCGCCCGGGACGACGGCGCGGCGCCGGCGATGACCGTGCCGACCCCGCCGGGCGCGCCGGTCACCACCCCGAGCGCCACGCGCACCACACGCTCCGGGTGGCACGCCATCGTGGCCGATTTCGGCATCGCGCGCGCCCTGAGCGCCGCCCGCGACGACCGCATCTCGCTTCCCGGCATCACCGTCGGGACGCCGGCCTACATGAGCCCGGAGCACGCGCTGGGCGACGAGGGCGCGGACCAGCGGAGCGACATCTACAGTCTGGGGTGCGTGCTGTACGAGATGCTCACCGGCCGCCCGCCGTACACCCGCGCGTCGATCGAGGACATTCTCGACCGCCACGTCAACGACCCGCTGGTCCCGGTCGCCAGCGTGCGCGACGACGTGCCGCCGGCGGTGGAGGCGGCCGTGCGCCGGGCGCTCGCGGTCACCCCCTCGGCGCGCTTTCAGAGCGCCGACGAGCTGGCCGACGCGCTGACGCCGACGGCCACGACCGGCGGGTGGGGCGCGACGACCACGTCCGAGATGCCGACGGCCGAGCGCGCCCGGCGCGGCCGCCGGCGCACCGCCCTCTGGACCGGGGTGGCGCTCGCCCTCGCCGTCGCCAGCGTGTGGATCGGCTGGCGGCTGCTGGACGGCGGCGGGCCCGGTCCTCCGCCCGGCGCGATCGCCGACGGCGTCCCGATGTCGGTGGCGGTGCTGCCGTTCACGGCGCGCGGGAGCGGCGACGTGAGCTACCTGCGGCAGGGGATGGTCGACCTGCTGAGCACGAACCTGGACGGCGCGGGGAACCTGCGCGCGGTGGACGCGCACGCGGTCGTCGGCACGGCGCGGGGCGAGGTCGAGCTCACGCCCGAGCGCGGCCGCCGGATCGCCGAGCGCCTGGGCGCCGGGCTGTTCGTGCTCGGGAGCGTGATCGGGGCCGAAGGGCGGCTTCGCATCTCCGCCTCGGTCTACGACCGCAGCGGCGGGCGGCGCGTGGCGGCGGGCGACGTGGAGGGCGACGCGACCCGCGTCTTCGACCTGGTGGACAGCCTGGCGGCGCAGCTGCTGGCGGGGCTCCGCGGCGGGCCCGCCGAGCGCCTGACGAGGATCGCGCTCGCCACCACGCGCTCCCTCCCGGCGCTCAAGGCGTACCTGGAGGGCGAGGCGCAGCTGCGCGACGGGCACGCCGACTCGGCGATGCGCGCGTTCGGGCGCGCGTACGAGACCGACACGATGTTCGCGCTGGCGGCGTATCGTCAGGCGGTCGCCGCGGACTGGGACGCGAAGTTCGACACCGCCCGGATCGCCGCCGCGCGCGCGGTGCGGCTGGGCCACCGCCTCTCGCCGAGCGACCGCGACCTCCTGCGCGCGTTCCTCGACTGGAACCGCGGCGCGGCCGCGGCGGCCGAGCGCGACTACCGCGCCATCCTGCGCGAGCACCCGGACAACGTGGAGGCGCGCTACCAGCTCGGCGAGGTGCTCTTCCACTTCGGCCCGGTCCGCGGCCGGTCGATGGTGGACGCGCGCCCGGCGTTCGACAGCGCCCTCGCGCTCGACCCGGAGAACGCGAGCGTCCGCTTCCACCTGCTCGACATCGCGGCGAAGGAGGGGCGCTTCGACGCCCTCGACTCGCTGCTGCGCGGGGTCCGTGCCGAAGGGGAGATCCTGCTCCGCCGCCGCGCGGTGCGGGCGTTCGCCGCGGGCACCGCGGCCGACCGCGCCGGCGTACTGCGGGAGATGGAGAACGCCGGGAACGGGACCGTGATGGTCGCCGCGGGACTCGTCAGCTCGGTGCTGCACGACTACGCGGGCGCCCGCCGCATCGCCGCGCTGCTCACCGACAGCAGCACGCGCCCCCCCGAGGTCCGGGCGTGGGGGCGCGGACTCATCGCGCAGATGGCGCTGGGCGAGGGGCGATGGCGCGCGGCGGCGGCCGCGCTGGACTCGGCGCGTCGCGACGACTCGACCTACGCGATCGAGTACGGCGGGCTGTTCGCCTCGCTGCCGTTCGTCCCCCTGTCGCGCGAGGAGCTCTCGCGGGAGCGCGACCGCATCGTGGCGTGGAACGCGGCCGCCGCCCCGGAGAACCCGAGCGCCAGCTCGGTCGTCAACGTGCACAACGGCCTGCGCCCGCTGCTGCGGCTCTATCTGGCGGGCGTGCTCAGCGCACGGCTCGGCGACGAGGCAGCGGTCGAGCGGTACGCGGCCGAGCTGGAGCGGGCCGGCCGCGCCGACGCGGCGGACAGCACGGTCGCGCCGACGGGCGCCGGTCCCTCGCCCGCCGCCCTCGCCGCGCTGGCGGCGGACTTCGCGCTGGGCGTTCGCGCCCGCGCGCAGTACGAGCAGCGCCAGCTGGTCGACGCGCTGACGATGCTCGAGAGGATGCGCGGCGAGGTGCCGGTGGAGCTGGTGGCCAACTCCCCCTTCGCCTCGCACGCCCCGGAGCGCTGGCTCCGCGCCGAGATCCTCCGCTCCGCGGGGCGCGACCGCGAGGCGCTCGCCTGGTACGGCTCCCTGGTCGAGGGACGACAGGAGCTGCTGTTCCTGGGGCCCGTCCTGCTGCGCGAAGCGCAGCTCGCCGAACGGCTGGCCGACAGCACGCACGCGCGGGGCGCGTACGAAGACTTCGTGCGGCGCTGGCAGCGCGCCGATCCGGAGCTGCGGCCTATGCTGGAGGAGGGGCGGGTGGGGCTGGGCAGGATGAGACGCTGATCCCCGTGTCGTCGACCCAGCTCCAGGAGAGTTGCCGACGCCCCGGATTGGTTGCATACTACATCGATGCGATTGTAGACGACAACCAATCGCCCGACTCATGCCCGAAGACCTTCATCCCCAGGTCCCGAAGCTCCGCCAGGCGTCGCGAAGCGCGGTCCGCGAGCTCGGCATGCTGCGTCCCACCTTTCTCCCGGGCGGGTGCAGCCAGTCGCAGGTCCACGCGATGGTCGAGATCGAGCGACACGGCCAGCTCACCGTGGCGGAGCTGGCGGAGACGCTCCGGCTGGACAAGTCGAGCGCCAGCCGGTCGCTGGCGCAGCTCGTCGAGCGCGGGTGGCTGCGCGCGGTGACCGACGCGGGCGACGCCCGGCGGAAGCCGCTGGCGCTCACGGCGAAGGGGCGCGATCAGCTCTCGCGCATCAACGACGCCGCCAACCGGCAGGTGCACGGCGCGCTCGACCTGCTGGACGAGGAAGAGCGGGACGTCGTCCTGCGCGGCATGGAGCTCTACGCCAAGGCGCTCGAGCGCTGGCGGAAGCGCGCCGAGCTGGAGATCCGCCCCATCCGCAGGGCGGACGACCCCGCGATGGCGCGCGTGATCCGGCTGGTCATGACCGAGTTCGGCGCCGTGGGCCCGGGCTACTCGATCAACGACCCCGAGGTGACCGCGATGAGCGACGCCTACCAGGCGCGCGACCGCTCGGCCTACTTCGTCATCGACCGCGCCGGCGAGGTGGTGGGCGGCGGCGGCGTCGCCCCACTCACGGGCGCCGACCCGTCGGTCTGTGAGCTGCGTAAGATGTACTTCCTCCCCGAGCTGCGCGGCCTCGGCATGGGCAAGGCGATGCTCGCCACCTGCCTGGACGCCGCGCGGGCCCTCGGCTTCACGCGCTGCTACCTGGAGACGCTCCGCAGCATGGCGCGCGCGCAGCTGCTCTACCGGGACTCGGGCTTCACACCCCTCGCCGGCCCGATGGGCAACACCGGCCACTCCCGCTGCGACGTGTGGATGGTGAAGGAGCTGTAGGGCGGGGGCGGGGGATGCCGGAAGCGCCGAGCGCCGAGTCCCGATGCCCCAGTCCCGCCTCTACATTCCCTGCATGTCGAAGCTCCGTGCCTGCCTGGTCAGCTGCCTGACGATTGCTGCACTCGCCGCGTGCGGCGAGCCACGTGCCGCGCGCCCGGACAGCGCCGGCG
>DATFPD010000464.1:0-9057 GCA_035265005.1 Gemmatimonadaceae bacterium
TCGGAAGAACCGCCGAGCAGAGCTCGCTCACGCCGCCGGAGGCGCCTCGCTTCCCCGGGACCACCGAGGCGATGGACGGCAGCACCGCCGTGGTGATGATGGAGACGGCGGCGTCGGAGGGAGCGGGTGCCTATCCCATCACGCCGTCCACGCAGATGGGCGAAGGATGGGCCGCCGCGGTGGCCGAGGGGAAGCGCAACGTGAACGGCCGCCGGCTGCTGTTCTTCGAGCCCGAGGGCGAGCACGCCGCGGCGGCGGTGACGGCGGGGATGAGCATGACCGGACTCCGCGCCGCCAACTTCTCCAGCGGGCAGGGGATCGCGTACATGCACGAGTCGCTGTACGCGGCGGTGGGGAAGCGGCTGACGTACGTGCTCAACATCGCCGCCCGGGCGATGACCAAGCAGGGGCTGAACGTGCACGCCGGCCACGACGACTACCACGCGGTGGACGACACCGGCTTCTTCCAGCTCTTCGCCAAGGACGTGCAGGAGGCGGCCGACCTCAACCTGATCGCGCACCGCGTGGCCGAGCTGTCGCTCAACCCCGGGATCTGCGCGCAGGACGGCTTCCTCACCAGCCACGTGATCGAGTCGGTGCGGCTGCCGGAGCGGGCGCTGGTGAAGGAGTACCTGGGCGACCCGGCCGACATCATCGACTCGCCGACGCCGGCGCAGCGGCTGGTGTTCGGGGACCGCCGCCGCCGCATCCCGGAGATGTTCGACCTCGACTACCCGGCGATGCTGGGGGTGGTGCAGAACCAGGACAGCTACGCGCAGGGCGTGGCGGCGCAGCGGCCGTTCTACTTCGACCACCTGGCCGAGCTCACCGACCGCGCGTGCGAGGAGTTCGCCGCGCTGACCGGCCGTCGTTATGCGCGGGCGGCCGGCTACCGGCTGGAGGACGCCGAGTGGGTGATCGCCGGGCAGGGGTCCGTGGTGTCCAACGCGGAGGCGGTCGCCGACCACCTGCGCGCGGCTCGCGGGCTCCGGGTGGGGGTGCTGAACCTGACGATGTTCCGCCCCTTCCCGTCGGACCTGATCACGCGCCTGCTCGGGGGGAAGCGCGGCGTGGTGGTGCTGGAGCGCACCGACCAGCCGCTGGCCGCGGACGCGCCGCTGCTGCGCGAGATCCGCGCGGCGATGGCGCAGGGGGCGGAGAACGGGCGGGCTGCCGGGCCCGTGATGAATCAGGGGCCCACCCGGGCCAGGATCATCGAGCTGGTGACCGGTGGGCCCCTGATTCATCACGGGCCTACGCCGACCGACGGAGTGGCCAGTCTTCCGTACCCCAGGCTCGCCGCGCTGGCGCCTGACGACGTGCCCGACTTCTACTCGGGCTGCTTCGGCCTCGGCAGCCGGGACCTGCAGCCCGGGGACATCATCGCCGCGGTGGAGAACATGCTGCCGGGCGCGGCGCGGCGCCGGCAGTTCTACCTCGGGATCGACTTCATCCGCCAGGGGACCCGGCTGCCGAAGCTCCAGCTCTGGCAGGAGAAGATGCTGGAGAGCTACCCGCACCTGGCCGAGCTGTCGCTGCCGAGGGCGGCGGACGTGAACCTCTTGCCCGAGGGCTCCATCTCGGTGCGCATCCACTCGGTGGGCGGGTGGGGCGCGATCACGATGGGCAAGAACCTGGCGACGACGGCGTTCGAGCTGTTCGGGCTGCACATCAAGGCGAACCCGAAGTACGGGTCGGAGAAGAAGGGGCAGCCGACGACCTTCTACGCCACGCTCGCCCGCGAGCCGGTGCGGCTCAACTGCGAGCTGCGCCACGTGGACGTCGTGCTGTCGCCCGACCCGAACGTCTTCCGCCACTCGAACCCGCTCGCCGGTCTCTCGTCAGGCGGCGCGTTCGTGATCCAGAGCGACCAGCCGTCGTCGCAGGCGCTGTGGGACGCGCTCCCGGCGTGGGCGCGGCGGGAGATCCGCGACAGGCAGCTCCGCGTCTACACGCTCGACGCGTTCCGCATCGCCGGCGACGAGGCGTCGGACGTCGAGCTGCGCTACCGGATGCAGGGCGCGGCGTTCATGGGTGCCTTCTTCGCCGTCTCGCCCCTGCTGGAGCGCGAGGGGATGGCGCCGGCGAGGCTCTTCGACGCGGTGCGCGCCCAGCTGGCGAAGAAGTTCGGCAAGCTGGGCGACCGCGTGCTGGAGGACAACCTGCGCGTGATCCGCCGCGGCTTCGAGGAGGTGCGCGCGCTCGACCCCTCGGCGCTCGCCGACGCGCCGGCCGAAGCGGGCGCGGTGCCCTCCATCCCGCCGCTGCTCGACGTGCCGAACGCGGAGCCGGGCATCGGCAACCCCGGCCGCTTCTGGGAGCAGGTGTGCTTCACCTGCAAGAGCGGGCAGGACGGGATCGCCGACCCGTTCGCGGCGATCAGCGCCATCCCCGCGGCCACGAGCGCCGTGCGCGACATGACCGACGTCCGCATGGAGGTGCCGGCGTTCATCGCGTCGAAGTGCACCGGCTGCTCGCAGTGCTGGACGCAATGCCCGGACGCGGCGATCCCGGGACTCGTGAACAGTGTGGAGGACGTGCTCGACACCGCGATCCGCACGTCGGCCAACGGCACGCCGCTCGACCGGATGAAGCAGGTCTCGAAGCACCTGTCGCGCGAGGCGCGGCGCCTGATGAAGGAGACGGCGTTCACGAACTTCGCCGAGGTGCTGGTCCTGGCATACGCGAACGTCTCGGCGAAGCTGGGGTGGGACGCCGAGCGGCGCGCCCAGCTCGACGGCGAGTTCGCGCGCGTCCACGCCGCCCTCGCCGACTTCCCGCTCGCGCGCACGAAGCCGTTCTACGACGTGCCGGAGGGGAAGCAGGCCGGGACGGGCGGGCTGCTCTCGATCACGGTGAACCCCGAAGCGTGCAAGGGGTGCAACCTCTGCGTCGCCGTCTGCCCCGACGGCGCGCTGGTGAGCGCGAAGCAGGAGCCGGCGATCGTCGAGCGACTGCGGCGGAACTGGGGGCTCTGGCAGCAGCTCCCGGACACCGACGACCGCTACGTCAACATCGCCAACCTGGACGAGGGGATCGGCGTGCTGCCGTCGCTGCTGCTCAAGAAGCGCAACTACCGGTCGATGGCCGGCGGCGACGGCGCGTGCATGGGGTGCGGCGAGAAGACGGCGGTGCACCTCGTCGTCTCGACGATCGAGGCGATGATGCAGCCGCGGGTGGCGAAGCAGGTCGCCCGGCTCGACGACCTGATCGCCCGGCTCGACGCCGCGGCGCGCGCGCTGCTCGCCGCCGGCGCCGACCTGGACGCGGCCAGCAGCGTCTCGTCCGGCAGCGTGTCGGTGCCGATGGACGAGGCGACCCACTCGCGCCTGGAGACGCTCAACCGCGCGCTGCACGACCTGAAGGACCTGCGGTGGCGCTACGTGGAGGGCCCCAGCGGCCGCGGCCGCGCCGCGCTCGGGATGGCGAACAGCACCGGCTGCTCGAGCGTCTGGGGGAGCACGTACCCGTACAACCCGTACCCCTTCCCCTGGGTCAACCACCTCTTCCAGGACTCGCCCTCGATCGCGATCGGGATCTTCGAGGGGCAGATGCGGAAGATGGCGGACGACGTCGTCGCCGTCCGCCGCGCCGAGCTGCTGCTGGGGGGAAGCTACGACTCGGCGACGCACGAGAAGGAGCTCGGCGAGCTCACCTGGCAGCGCTTCACCGACGAGGAGTTTGCCCTCTGCCCGCCGATCGTCGCCATGGGCGGCGACGGCGCGATGCTCGACATCGGCTTCCAGAACCTCTCGCGCCTGATGGCGTCGGGGAAGCCGATCCGCGTGATCGTGCTCGACACGCAGGTGTACTCGAACACCGGCGGGCAGGCGTGCACGAGCGGCTACACCGGCCAGGTGTCGGACATGGCCGCCTACGGCGCCGCGCAGCACGGGAAGCTGGAGGCGCGCAAGGAGCTGGCGCTGATCGCGATCGCCCACCGCGGCGTGTTCGTGCACCAGTCGTCGCAGGCCTCGGCGTCGCACCTCATCGGCGGCGTGCTGAAGGGGCTCCAGACGCGGCGGCCCGCGCTGTTCAACATCTACACGCCCTGCCCGGTGGAGCACGGTCTGGCCGACGACTGGGCGACGCGGGCGGCGCGCCTGGCGCTCGAGTCGCGCGCCTTCCCGTACATCACCTACGACCCGGACGCGGGCCCGACGCTCGCCGACTGCCTGACGCTCGACGCCAACCCGTCGCCTGACGAGGCGTGGCCGGCCTACACGCTGCGCTACGTCACCGAGGCGGGGGAGCCGGCCGAGATGACGCTGCCGCTCACGACCGCCGACTGGGCGGCCACCGAGGGGCGCTTCAGGAAGCACTTCACGGCGGTGACGGCGGCGGAGTGGAGCGACGACGAGATGGTGCCGTTCCACGAGTTCGTGCAGCGGACGCCTGACGAGCGTGAGGGCAAGCGCCCGTTCATCCACACGATCGACGGCTCGAAGCGGCTGCGGCGGCTCGCCGTCTCGGCGGAGATCGTGCGGCTGGCCGAGGAGCGGCTGCTCTTCTGGTCGCAGCTCCGGCAGCTCGCCGGGCTGGAGGTGGCGCCGTCGGTGCGCGACCGGCTGGCGGCCGAGCAGGAGTCGGAGCTGGAGCGGCGCGCCGAGTCGCTGCGGGCCGAGTACGAGGGGAAGATGGCCGAGCTGCGCTCGAGCTACCCGGCAGTGGTCGCGCGGCGGATCGCCGAAGGGATCCTGCGCTCGGGCGCCGCCGGCGGGACGGTCGCCGACCTGCTGGCGACCCTCCCGCCGGTAGCTCCGGTAGCTCCGGCGGCCGCGGCGGCCGTTCCCGTCGCGGCGCCGGCCTACTCGCCGGTGCTGATGCCGGCGCCGTCGGTCGTCGCCGCCGCGCCCGTGGCCGCGCCCGTGGCTGCGCCCGTGGCTGCGCCCGTGGCCGCGCCGGCCCCCGCGGCGGAAGACGACGGCGCGCTCGCGATGGAGCCCTACATCGACTCGGCGCGCTGCACGTCGTGCAACGAGTGCACGAACTTCAACAGCCGGATGTTCGCCTACAACGCGGCCAAGCAGGCGTACGTGAAGGACCCGCGCGCCGGCACCTTCCAGCAGCTCGTGCTCGCCGCCGAGAAGTGTCCGGTGGAGGCCATTCATCCGGGGACGCCGCTCAACCCGAAGGAGAAGGAGCTGGCGAAGTGGGTGAAGCGGGCGCAGAGGTTCGCATGAGACTCTCCTTCGGCTTCTCCCACGGCGTCCACCCCCCGGACGCGAAGGAGCTGACGAACCGGCTCCCGATCCGGCGCATGCCCTTCCCGGACGAGGTCGTGCTCCCGCTTCGGCAGCACGCCGGGAAGGCGGCGAAGGCCGTCGTCAGGCCGGGGGACCGCGTGGAGCGCGGGGACACGCTCGCCACCGCCGACGGCTTCATCTCGTCCCCGGTGCACGCCTCGGCGGCGGGTCGGGTGGTGGGCATCGACTGGTGGCCGCACCCCGACGGCAGCATGCAGCCCGCCGTGCGCGTCGCGGTGGACCGCTACGCGCCGCAGGTGCCGCGGCCCCGACTCGTCCCCGACTGGCACGGGCTCACGCCGCAGCAGGTCGTGCGGGCGGTGCAGGACGCCGGCGTCGTCGGCCTCGGCGGCGCCGCGTTCCCGACGCACGTCAAGCTCGTCCCGCCGAAGGACGCGCGGATCGAGACAATCATCATCAACGGCGCCGAGTGCGAGCCGTACCTGACGAGCGACCACCGGGTGATGGTCGAGTACCCGGAGCGCGTGCACTTCGGCGTCCGCATCATGATGCACGCGCTGGGCGCGCCGCGGGCGGTGATCGGCGTCGAGAAGAACAAGCCGGACGCGATCGCGGCGCTGCGGGCGGCGGTGCCGCCGGACCTCGACGTCACCGTCCTGCCGCTCACGGTGAAGTACCCGCAGGGCGCGGAGAAGATGCTGATCAAGGCGGTCACCGGCCTCGAGGTGCCGTCCGGCACGCTCCCGGCGAGCGCGGGCGTGGTGGTGCAGAACGCCGGCTCGGCGGCCTGCCTGGCCGAGGTGTTCGAGACCGGGCTGCCGCTGGTCGAGCGGATCGTCACGATCACCGGCCACGGGCTGAAGCGTCCCGCCAACCTCATCGTCCCCGTCGGCACGAAGCTTCGCGACGCGATCGAGTTCTGCGGCGGGCTCACCGACGACGCCGAGGAGATCCTGTTCGGCGGGCCGATGATGGGGCTGCCGCAGGCGAATCTCGACGTGCCGATCACCAAGGGGACGAGCGGCGTCGTGGTGCTGACGAAGGCCGAGTGCCGCGCGGCGGTCTCGTACCCGTGCATCCACTGCGGCTACTGCCTGGACGCCTGCCCGATGTTCCTGAACCCCTCGATGCTGGGCGATCTCGCGGGGAAGGGGCGCTACGACGAGATGGCGGAGATGCACCTGGCCGACTGCATGCTGTGCGGCTCCTGCGCCTACGTCTGCCCGTCGAACATCCCGCTCTCGCAGCTCTTCCAGCTCAGCAAGGCGGCGCTGCGCCGTGGGGCCTTGATCAATCAAGGCCCCACGGTGCCCGCGCCCGCCACACCCGCGGGGGCCGCATGAGCGCCGCGCCGGGCGCCGCGCGCGCCGCCACCTACACGCCCGGCCCCCGCGGGACGATCGGGGCCGTGCGCCGGTTCCTCGTCTCGGCGTCCCCGCACCTGAAGGGGCCGGCGTCCACGCCGCGCATCATGTGGAACGTGGTCGGGAGCCTGCTGCCGATCGTCGGCGCCGCCACGTACTTCTTCGGGCCGAGCGCGCTGCTGGTGATCGCGGCGGGCTGCCTGGGCGCGGCGCTGACCGAGCGGCTGTTCGGCAAGTCCCGGTCGCTGTGGGACGGGTCCGCCCTCATCACGGGCATCCTGCTCGGGCTCACCCTGCCGGCCGGCATGCCGATGTGGATGGCGTTCCTCGGCGGCGCGTTCGCCATCGGGTTCGGCAAGCTGCTCTTCGGCGGGCTGGGGTACAACATCTTCAACCCGGCACTGCTGGGCCGCGCGTTCCTCCAGGCGGCGTTTCCGGTGGCGATCACGACCTGGCCGGCACAGCCGGCGAGCTGGTGGGCGCTGCGCGGCGACAACTTCGCGCTCCCGCTGATGCAGGCGCGCGCCGCCGACGCGATCACCGCGGCCACGCCGCTCGGGCTCATGAAGTTCGGGGGGACGGGCACCGGGCTGCTCGACCTGTTCGTCGGCGCGACCGGCGGTTCGTTAGGCGAGACGTCCGCCGTGGTGATCCTGCTCTGCGGCGCGTACCTCGCGCTCCGCGGCTATCTCAACTGGCGCATCCCGGCGAGCGTCCTGGCGACGGTGGCGCTGTTCGCCGCCGCGCTCCACGCGGTGGACGCCGCCCGCTACGCCTCCGCGCCGTTCATGCTCCTCTCCGGCGGCCTGATGCTCGGCGCCGTGTTCATGGCGACCGACATGGTGACCGCGCCGGTCACCAACCGCGGGCGGTGGCTGTTCGGCGCCGGCGTCGGGGTCCTGGTCGTGATCATCCGCGTCTGGGGCGGGCTGCCCGAGGGCGTGATGTACGCGATCCTGCTCATGAACGCCCTGGTGCCGTCCATCAACCGCGTGACGCAGCCGCGGGTGTTCGGGACGCGGGCGGCGAAGGAGGCGACCCCATGAGCATGGGCCTGAGCGCGGGCGCGCCGCCGGTCGCGGCCCGGGACGTCCCCTCGTGGCGGCTGGTGGCGACGATGACGGCGGCCGGCGCGGTCGCCGGGCTGCTCATCGTGACGGCGTACCAGGCGACGCTGCCCCGGATCGAGCACCACAAGGGCGAGGTGATGCGGGCGGCGGTGCAGGAGGTCCTGAAGGCGCCGCACGCCTTCGACACGCTCTACCTCCGCGACGGGGCGCTCGTGAAGGCGCTGCCGGCGGGGACGAGCGCGAAGGGGCTGGAGTCGATCTACCTCGGCCGCGACGCGGCCGGGAAGCGCATCGGCTTCGCGCTAAGTGCCACGGAGAACGGCTTCCAGGACCCCGTGACGGTGATGTTCGGCTACGACGCCGCGGCGCACGAGGTGATCGCCATGCGGGTCATCTCGAACAGGGAGACGCCCGGCCTCGGCGACAGGATCGAGAAGGACACCGCGTTCGTGAGTGGGTTCGCGGGCGCGTCGGTGCCGCTCAGGGGGGTGACGAGGGACCGCGGGAAGGGCGGGCGCAGCGACGTGGTGATGATCACCGGCGCCACGATCTCGTCGCGCGCGGTCATCCGCATCATGAACAACGCCATCGCGCGCTGGCAGCCGCTCATGGACGCATACCGCGAGGAGGCGAAGCCGTGACGTACATCGTGGGCGTGATCGGCGCGGCGCTGCTGGCCGGGCTGCTCGCCGTGCTGCGTCCGGCCGGGGGCGGCTGCGGGAATCCCTGCGCGGGCTGCACCGGCAACGGGGCCTGCAAGGCGAAGGGGCAGGTCGACGCGAGGGACCTCGAATGAGTCTCGTCGTCAAGGAATCGTCGTCGCCGAAGACCGCGGGCGCCGTGCTCACCCGCGGCCTCTGGCACGAGAACCCGGTGCTGGTGCAGACGCTGGGGCTCTGCTCCGCGCTCGCGGTCACGAACGCCGTGGCCAACAGCCTCGCGATGGGGCTGGCGACGACGTTCGTGCTGGTGGGCTCCAGCATCATCGTGTCCACGATGCGGAAGCTCATCCCGCATCAGGTCCGCATTACGACGTACATCCTGATCATCGCCACGTTCCTGGGCGTAGCCGACATGACGCTCGAGGCGGTCGTGCCTGACGTGCACAAGGCGATGGGGCCGTACATCGCGCTGATCATCACGAACTGCATCGTGCTCGGCCGGCAGGAGTCGTTCGCGTCGCGCCAGCCGGTGGGGCGCTCGATCCTCGACGCGCTCGGCAACGGGGCCGGGTTCACGATCGCGCTGCTCCTCATGGGCATCCCGCGCGAGGTGCTCGGCAACGGCACTTTCCTCGGCGTGCACGTCATGCCGCGGTCGTTCGAGCCGTGGATCGTGATGCTGCTGCCACCCGGGGGCTTCTTCATGATCGGCGTGCTCCTGCTCGTCGCGAACTGGCACGACCTGCGGGCGCGC
>DATFPD010000465.1:0-15996 GCA_035265005.1 Gemmatimonadaceae bacterium
GACCGCCGAACATGAACGTCGCCAGCGCCCGCTCGTCTTCGTCCATCGCGCCGAGGTCGGACAGGTCCGGCTGCCACTGGTACTCGAAAGCGGACATCTCGCCGCGGATGTTCTGCTGCAGGAAATAGGTCACCGCTTCCCGGTCACGCAGCGCGCGGATCGACGCGTCCTTCGCCGTCTGGTAGACCTCTCCCGTCACGTGCACGGAGACGAGCACCGGGTCGCGCGAGTACAGGTTGCAGCGCTGATAGATGTCATCGGTCGGGAAGCCGCCCCTCGTGTCGAAGGTGTACCCGTAGTCGATGATAGGCAGCCGCTCCGAAAGCACGATCGCGTCGAAGAATGCGACCAGCGAATCGATGTTCTTGTCGAGTGCGCCCCACACCGCGTCCGAGTCGCTCGCCGGGAGCGCCTGCGCGACGCCGCGCCGGCCGCGCAGGAAGAGATCAGCGGCGCGGAAGATCATGGGGTCCACGATCGTGTCGATCGCCGGATCCTGGAACTTCCGCCAGTCGTCGTGGCTGGCGATGACGAGGTCCTGTGCGTCGGGCCGGCGCATCTGCGGCCCGAAGCTCAACGCCACCGGGTCTCCCGGATTCCGCACGGCTCCCATGCATCCCTCCTGAAAAGGTGGCATCCACCGGCTGGGGGCCAATCGTACGACGTGCCGGCGCGGGGAGCCAGATATGATCCCCCTTCTCTCCGTCCCCCTCCCGAAACCCTTCTCCCTCCCCTTCCGTCTTCTCATCACGAAATCCTTGCCAGTCCGGCTTCCCCTTATAACTCTTTCACCGTTTCCCGATTTCCCGAAACCGGGGCAAGGCATATTTTGGTGCGCATGCAGCGGAGCTGGGTGGAACGCGCGCTTTCGGCGCTTCTCGCGGTCTGGTTCGTCTTCGTGACGATCGAGCCCGCGGCGCTCCATTCGTGCCCCATGCATGGGACCCACGTCACCCACGCGGCCGGCCACGCGCCCGCCGCGAGCCCGACCGGCGGGCACCACGGCCACGCGGTCGCGGCGACCGACGCCGCCACGGATGACGCACCTGTCGCCGCCCAGCACTGCACCTGCCTGGGGACTGCGCCGGCGTCTCGCTGATGGCGCTCCCGGCGCGGGTGCACACGACGAGGCCGGCGCCGTCCGCGACGCCTATCGAGCGGTCGGCGTCCCCGAGAGCTACCTGATCGCCCCCGACGGCACCGTCCTCTGGCGCCACGCCGGCGGCCTGCACGACACCCCGAAGGCGGCGCGCGAGGCGGTGGAGAAGGCGTTGAAGTAGAAGCCCGGGAGCAGCGGTGGGCCCTTGATGAATCAAGGGCCCACCACCGCCTCGGGCTGCTCCTCTGCCGAGCGCCGAGCACCGAGTCCCTACTCCCGCTCCTCCCGCACCCACCCCGCCAGCACCTCCCCCTCCGCCGCGCCGAGCACCTCCGCCACATCGGCCGCGCTTGTCGCGCGCAGCAGGCGGCGCAGGGCGTCGCGGCCGAGCGTGCGGTCGACGTAGGCGACGAGCGCGCCCGACGACTCGTAAGGCAGGGGACCCGCCCACAGGTCGGCGAAGCGGGCGGGGGCGAATCCGCCGGCGACGAGCGCGCGGACCCGGGCGCGGGCCGCGGCGTCGAGCTGGCCCGAGGCGTGGACCGCGAGCCCCTCGTAGAGCCAGCGCTGCGCGCCGGCCGTGCCGGTGCCGCCGGCCAGGCGCGCGTGCAGCACGTGCACCAGCTCGTGGGTCACCACGCGGCGCACGTGCGCGGCGTCGCGCGGGTCGTGCCCGCACGCCTCGTCAGGCCACGCCGACGGCGAGAGCAGCGCGACCGCGGCCGCGGTTGCGCTGCCGATCATCCAGCAATCCGGCTGGAACGCCGGGCCGGCCCAGGTCGCGCGCCAGTACGCGGTGAGCGAGGCGCGGTCCGGGTAGAGCCGCACCGCGACGTCCGCCAGCCGCGGCTCGCCGAAGAACGCCGCCACCGCCGACCGTCCGGCGAGCGCGTGCTCGCCGATCGCGGGCGCGAGCGCCGCGTCCCGGTCGCGGTACTCCACCGCCACCCCCTCCGCCGCGGCCAGCGACCGCCACGCGTCGTCGCCCCCCGCCGGGCGCGTCGGCGCGGGACCGTCGCAGGCGGCGAGGAGGAAGAGGGCGCAGAGAGGCAGTCGCATGGTCGGAGACGGTGGAATGTTGCGTGCTGCGTGCTGCGTGCTGTGTGCGGGTGCAGGCAGCGACGGCGCGACTCGCGCGAACCGTCATCCCGAGCCGCAGCGCGGCGAAGGATCTGCTCTCATCCGCCGGACCCCGGGCTCATGCAGCGCGAGAGCAGATCCTTCGCCGCTCCGCGGCTCGGGATGACGGTTCGCGCGCAGCGAGCGCCGGATTGCCTGGTACCCGCACGCAGCACGCAGCACGCAGCACGCAGCACTACTCACTTCTCCACCCACCCCGCCCCGTCCCACTCCCAGACGTCGTTCAGAAACTGCGTCCCGCGCAGGCCGCCGAACAGGACCACGCGCTGGCGGCCGGCGTCGTACGCCAGCGCGGTGCCGAAGCGCGAGGGCGGGCTCGCCGCCGAGAGGGCGGACCAGCTCTGCCCGCCCCACCGCCAGGTGACGGCGGGCGACGTCGCCGGCTTCTCCTCGTACGCGACGACCCCGGACGCGCCCTGGCTCGCCATCGGGAGTGGCGTCGAGAGCGCGGGCCCGGGGCCGACGATGCTCCACGCAGTGCCGCCCCACCGCCAGAGCTGCGTCTGGTTCGAGGCGACGTCGCCGACGAGCGTCACCAGCGCCTGACGAGTCTCGTCCCACACCGCGGGCGACGGCAGCCGGTAGGCGCTCGGCGCCGCGGACGACGCCTGCGTCCAGGCCGCGCCGTCCCACTCCCACGTGTCGTAGAGCGGCTGGTTGGTGACCGTCTCGCCCCCGTGGAGGACGACCCGATGGCGGGCCCGGTCGTAGCCGGCCGTCGCGTGCGCGCGCGCCGGCGGTCCGGCGAGGGCGCGCCGCGTCCAGGCGGAGCCGTCCCACTCCCAGCTGTCGGTGAGCGCCACCGTCCCGCCGGCGGCGTCCGGGCCGCGGCCGCCGTGGAGCACCACGCGGGCGCGCGCCGCGTCGTACACCAGCGCGCCCGGCTCGCGCGGCGACGGCCCGCCCGTGGCGAGGCGCGTCCAGCGGTCGCCGTCCCACGCCCACAGGTCGTCGTGGAACTGCGCGCCCGTGCCCGTCCCAGCGAAGCCCGTGCTGCCGCCGAAGACGAGCAGCTGCCGGCGCGCCTCGTCGTACACCGTGCCGTGGAGCCACCGGCCGGCGGGGGGCGCGGGCCGGACCTGCACCGTCAGCTCCGCGCTCCGCCCCTCGCTCGTGGCCGTGATGGCGGCGCTCCCCTCCCCCACGCCCTGCACCATGCCTGACGAGGACACCGTCGCCACCCCCTCGGCGGCGCTCCGCCACTGCACGGCGCGCCCCGTCAGCACCAGCCCCGAGGCGTCGCGCACGGTCGCGCCGAGCTGGAGCTGCGAGCCGACGAACAGCCGCGGGCTCGCCGGCCCGACCTGCACGGTGGCGACCGCCGGCACCGTCACCTCGGCGGTCCCGCTCTTCCCCTCGCTGCGCGCGGTGATCGTCGCCGAGCCGACCGCGAGCGCCCGCACCACGCCGGCGGCGACCGTCGCGACCGAGGGGCTGGAGCTGGACCACTCGACCACCCGCCCCGACAGCGCCGCCCCCGCCGCGTCGCGCGGCGTCGCCGACAGCACGACCTCCTCGGCGAGCTGCATCGTGCGCGCGGCCGGCGCCACCTCCACCGCCGCGACCTCCGCGCGCGTCGGCCCGCTCCCGTCCCCGCCGCAGGCTGCGCCGCAGGCGGCGAGGGCGAGCGCCGAGGCGAGAACGAATGGCATCCTGTGCGACGGGTGTGCTGGCATGTCCTGGCTCCGTGGGGTGCGCTGGTCTGGAGCGGACACGAGTACGGCGGCGCGACGGGGCGCGGCCAGTCGGAAGCAGCCGGCCGCCGCGCCGATGCAGCGAACCGACGCGCCGCTGCAGCGGGCGGGGGCCGTCCGCGGCGCGCGGGCGTTGTCCGAACGGCGCGCGTCGCCCATCGTAGGGCCATGCGCGAGAGGAGAGGGGCCGCGGCGACGGCGGCGGCGTGGCTCGGCGCGTCGCTCGGGGCGGCGGCGCTGCTCGCGCTCCTCGAGACCGTGCAGGAGTCGGTGGGGCACGCGCTCGCCGCGCAGCCGGGGAGCTTCGGCTGGATCTTCCGCCACCTGCTGCCGCCGTGGCTCATCCTCGGCGCGCTCGCCCCGCTGGCGGTGCTGCTCGCGCGGCGGGCGCCGGTCGCCGGCGGCGAGCGGGGCCCCGGCGGCGCGGCGCGCGTCGCGGCGGCGCTCGCGCTGCACGCGACGGCCGCCGCCGCCTTCGCCGTCGCGCACCTCGGCGCGCTGGCGGCGGTGCACCGGCTCACCGACCCGGGGGTGCCGCCGCTGGCGGCGTGGTTCGGGCGGCTCCTCGCCGCCTACTTCGTGGCCGACGTGATGGTCTACGCCGCGATCGTCGGCGCGACGCACGCCGCGTCCTACTACGCCGCCTACCGCGAGCGGGAGCGCACCGAGCTCGCGCTGCGGGCGAGCCTGGCCGACGCGCGGCTGCGCGCCCTGCGCGCGCAGCTCCACCCGCACTTCCTGTTCAACGCACTGAACGGCGTGTCGATGCTGGTGCGCCGCGGCGACGGCGCGGCCGCCACCGACATGCTGGCCGAGCTGGCGGAGCTGCTGCGCCGCCTGACGCGGGACCCCGACGACGGCGGCGCCCACGAGGCGCCGCTGGCCGAGGAGCTCGACTTCCTGCGGCGCTACCTGGCGATCGAGCGGGCGCGCTTCCGCGACCGGCTGCGCGTGCGGGTGGACGCCGCCGACGACCTGGGCGACGCCCGCGTGCCGCCGCTCGTCCTCCAGCCGCTGGTGGAGAACGCGCTGCGGCACGGCGTCGCGCGCCGCCCCGGACCGGCGCTGGTCGAGGTGCGGGCGCGGCGCGAGGGCGGGTGGCTGCGCCTGGAGGTGCGCGACGACGGCCCCGGCCTCCCGCCGGGCTGGACGTTAGGCGCCGCCGCCGGCGTCGGCCTGCGCAACACCGGCGCGCGGCTGGCGCAGCTCTACGCCGGGCGGCACGCCTTCACCGTCCGCGACGCCCCCGGCGGCGGGGTCGTGGCGACGGTGGTGATCCCGTTCGACACGAGGGAAGGGGGACGGGGGATGGGGGATGCACCCTTCCCCCTTTCCCCTCCCCCTCCCCCTCGCTGCGCTCGGGATCGGGGTCAGGGTCAGGGTCAGGGCAGGCTGGCAGCGGAAGCAGCCCATCCCCCATCCCCCGTCCCCCTTCCCTCTGCCGCGGCCCCGTGACCGGCCCCCCGGCCGACGTCATCCGCGTCCTCGTCGTCGACGACGAGCCGGACGCGCGCGAGGGGATCGCGGCGATGGTGGCGGCGCGCGAGGGGTTCGCCGTCGTCGGCACGTGCGGCGACGGCGCGGCGGCCGCGCGCGCGGTCGGCGAGCTGGCGCCCGACCTGGTGCTGCTCGACGTGCAGATGCCGGCGATGGGGGGCTTCGACGTGATCCGCGCGGTGGGCCCGGCGCGGATGCCGGCGGTCGTCTTCGTCACCGCGCACGACGAGCACGCGCTGCGGGCGTTCGAGGCCCACGCCCTCGACTACGTGCTGAAGCCCTTCTCCGACCGGCGCCTGGCCGAGGCGCTGGAGCGCGGCCGCGCGGCCGTGCGCTCGGCCCGGCTCGGCGAGCTGGCCGGCCGGCTGCTGGCCCTCGTCGGCGGCGCCGCGCCGGCGCCCGCGCCTAACGAACCGGCGGCGCCCCTCCGCGCCGACCGCTTCGTCGTCCCCGGCGCCGGCCCGCGCCGCGCGGTCGTGGTCGTCCGCGCCGAGGAGGTGGACTGGGTCGAGGGCGCGAGCTACTACGCCCGCCTCCACGCCGCCGGCCGGTCGTACCTGCTGCGGGAGACCCTGGCCTCGCTCGAGCGCCGCCTGGACCCGCGCCGCGTCGTCCGCGTCCACCGCTCGGCGATCGTCAACGTCGACCGCGTCCGCGAGCTCCGCCGCTCGGACGGCGGCGAGCCCGTCCTCATGCTCTCCGACCGCACCCTCGTGCGCGTCAGCCGCAGCCGCTGGCCCGCCGTCTCCGGCGTGCTGGAGCGCTGGCGTCTCGGCCGGTAGGGAAAGCGATTGAACCACCGAGGGCAAAGACGTTCAAGACGCCGCCGGAGGCGGGGCGTAGCTTCTCCCGCTCCCCGGCCAGCCGCTCATCGCTAACTTCTCTGTGACGCACACGCACGATCCCTCACAGACCGCCAGCCGATGAGACTCCTCGCCGCTCTCGCTCTCTGCGCCGTGGCCGCGCCGCTCGGCGCGCCGCTCGCCGCCCAGTCGTCCGCGCGCCGCACCACCGCGGCCGCCGCCGACAGCGTCGACCCGTACCTCGCCCGCGCGCGACGCGTGCTCCGCACGACGCCGCTCGTCGACGGGCACAACGACCTGCCGTGGACGATCCGCGAGGACTCGGCGGCGCCGCGCGACGTCGACGCGTACGACCTGCGCAAGGCCACGCCGGGGCACACCGACCTGGCGCGCCTCAAGCGGGGGATGGTCGGGGCGCAGTTCTGGTCGATCTACGTCCCCGGCGAGATCCGAGACTCCGGCTTCGCGCGCGTGCAGCTCGAGGAGTTCGACATCGCGCGGCGCGTCATCGAGAAGTACCCCGAGCTGGAGATGGCGCGCAGCGTGGCCGACATCCGCCGCGCCTTCGCCGCCCGGCGCATCGCCGCGCTCCTCGGCATGGAGGGCGGGCACGCGATCGAGAACTCGCTCGGCGCGCTGCGCGCCTACTACGACCTCGGCGCGCGCTACATGACGCTCACCCACAACGTCACCCTCGACTGGGCCGACGCCGCGCTCGACTCGGCCAGGCATGGCGGGCTGACGCGCTTCGGCGAGGAGGTGGTGCGCGAGATGAACCGGCTCGGGATGCTGGTGGACCTCTCGCACGTCTCGGTGGCGACGATGAGCGACGCGCTGAACGTGACCGAGGCGCCGGTCATCTTCTCGCACAGCTCGGCCCACGCGCTGACCGGCGTCGCGCGCAACGTCCCCGACTCGATCCTCCGCCGGCTGCCGGCGAACGGCGGCGTGGTGATGGTGACCTTCGTCCCCGGCTTCGTGTCGCAGGAGGTGGCCGACTACGGGACGCGGCGCGAGCGGGCGACGGCCGACGCGCGCGCCCGCTTCCCCGGCGACCGCGCGGCGCAGCGGCGCGAGACGGAGGCGTGGCGCGCCGCGAACCCGCCGCTGCGGGCGACGCTCGCCCAGGTGGCCGACCACATCGACTACGTCCGCAAGGTGGCCGGCGTCGACCACGTCGGGATCGGCAGCGACTTCGACGGGATCACCGACACCCCGGTCGGCCTGCCCGACGTCTCGGCCTTCCCGCTCCTCTTCGCCGAGCTGGCGCGCCGCGGCTGGAGCGACGCCGACCTGCGCAAGCTCGCCGGCGAGAACCTCCTCCGCGCGATGGCGAAGGCCGAGCAGGTCTCGGCGCGCCTGCGCCGGGAGCGCCGCCCGTCGACGAAGACGATCGACGAGCTCGACGGCCCGCGCCCGACGCGCGCTGAGGATGAGGATTAGGCGTCTGGTCAGGGCAGGCTCCTTCGCTGCGCTCAGGGCAGGCTCCCGAAGCTGACCGAAGCACGCACCACACGCGCGAAGCGCGCAGCAGTCCCGCGGGCGCGCGGAGCGCGCCCAGCAGTCCCGCCCTTCCCATGCTCTCCTACACCTTCTGGCACTGGAAGCAGCCCGACGTCGCCGCCGACGCGTACGAAGCGCGGCAGCGCGCCTTTCACGCCGCGCTCGCGGCCACGCCGCCGTCGGGGTACGCGCGGTCGTACAGCGCGGCGATCGCGGGCGCGCCGTGGGCAAACCAGGGCGGCGACGCGTACGAGGACTGGTATCTCGTCGGGGGCTTCGCCGACCTGGGGGCGCTCGAGGAGGCCGCCGTCACGGCGAGCCGCCAGGCGCCACACGACGCCGCGGCGGCGCTGGCGGCGGGGGGCACGGCCGGGCTCTACCGCGCCAGGCTGGGCGAGGTAGCGTCCGCCGCCGCCGCCGCCGCCGCACCGCGCAGCGCCCAGTGGTTCGACAAGCCGGACGGCGTCCGCTACCCCGAGCTGTTCGCGGCCATGGCGCCGGTCGTCGCGCGGGCGCGGGGGACGCTGTGGATCCGGCAGATGGCCCTGGGGCCCGCCGCCGAGTTCTGCCTCCAGGCGGAGGCGCCGGCGGAGCTGCCGTTAGGCATCGCCGCCCGCCCGCTGGCGCTGCGACCGGTGTGGCGGGGCGGGGCCTGACCGGTCACGGCGCCGCCCGCCGCAGCGCCTCGTACCGCCCGCCGTCGATCACCTCGCCGTCGTCGGGCACGAGCCCCCGCGCGTGCTCCCGGTCGGTGAACGCCGGCCGCACGGCGGCGGGCGCCAGGTACTCGCCCAGGCACCGCGTGCCGAGGACGTGCCCCGAGCGCGGCGCCTGCGCGATCTCGAAGCGCGTGCAGGGGAACCGCCGCGCCTCCTCGCACCCGTACAGGTCCTGCCCGACGCGGAACACCGCCCGGCCGTCCACGAGTCGGACGAGGTACTGACTCCCCTCGTCCTCCGTCTCCTCGACCCGGACCGCCTCCGCCGCGTGAAACACGCGGACCTCCGCCACGCCCGCCTCCAGGTCCGCCCGCACGCGCGTCCCGTACTCCGCCCAGAAGGCCCCGCGTCGCCAGAGCGCCGACATGGCAGTCCACAGCGCCGGCGGCAGCTGCCCCTCCAGCACGCGCCGCTCGTCAGGCGTCATCGCGCGAGTGTGGGATTCGATCATGAGGTGAAGATGCGGGATGACGGGATGGCGGGATGATCGCGCATCCCGCATCCCGCGTTCCGTCTTACACCCCCGTACGCCCCCGTCTGACACAAGTCGCGCCGCCTTCCGACTGCGGGGCGGTGCCGGCGGCTCTTATCGTCCTTCCTCACGCGATTCACCGCGCCACGAGAGGGAATGGAAGAGCCATGAGCACGCCGATGAGGCGGCGCAGCGCCGACCGGCGCGCGTCGCAGACGCGATACCAGATGGACTCCGGCTTCATGCACGCGATCCGCGCGCGGCGCAAGGAGAACGGCTCCGCGGCCGCGCCCGGGGCGCCGCTCGCCGACAGCTGGCGCGCCGACGTCGGCGCCGGCCTCGTCGTCTTCCTGGTCGCCCTCCCGCTCTGCCTCGGCGTCGCGCTCGCGTCAGGCGCGCCGCTCTTCTCGGGCATCGTCACCGGGATCGTCGGCGGGCTCCTCGTCGCGCGGCTGAGCGGGTCGCAGCTCATGGTCAGCGGCCCCGCCGCCGGCCTCACGGCGATCGTCCTCGCCGCGATCACCGAGCTCGGCTCCTTCCAGGCGTTCCTGGTCGCGGTCGTGCTGGCCGGGCTCCTCCAGATCGCGCTCGGCTACGCCAAAGCGGGGATCATTGGCTACTTCTTCCCGTCGTCGGTGATCAAGGGGATGCTGGCCGCGATCGGGCTCATCCTGATCCTCAAGCAGATCCCCTACGCGCTCGGCTACGGGATCGGCGTCTCCGAGGAGACGCGCTTCGACCCCGGCGCGGGCGGCATCAGCTTCACCGCCATCCTGGGCGCGGCGCGGCACATCCACGCCGGCGCGCTGCTCCTCAGCCTCGTCTCGCTCGCCGTGCTCGTGATGTGGGACCGGCCGGCCATGGCGCGGGTGAAGAAGATGATGCCCGGCGCGCTCGTGGTCGTCGTGCTCGGCGTCGTTGCCAACGCGATCTTCCAGGCCGTGGCGCCCGCACTCGCGCTGCCGCAGAGCGCGCTCGTCACGCTCCCCGAGCTCCAGGGGATCGGCGGGATCCTGAACGCGCTCGTCTTCCCCGACTGGTCGGCGCTCGGCAACCCGAAGCTGTACGCGGTCGCGGTCACCATCGCCCTCGTGGCGAGCCTGGAGACGCTGCTCAGCCTCGAGGCCACCGACAAGCTCGACCCGCTCAAGCGCAACTCGCCGGCGAACCGCGAGCTGCTGGCGCAGGGCGTCGGCAACGCCATCTCCGGGCTGATCGGCGGGCTGCCGATGACGGGCGTCATCGTGCGCAGCTCGGCGAACATCGACGCCGGCGGCCGCACGCGGTGGGCGGGCTTCTTCCACGGCGTGTTCCTGCTGGTGTCGGTGGTGGCGCTGGCGCGGGTGCTCAACATGATCCCGCTCGCCGCGCTCGCCGCCATCCTGCTCTACACCGGCTACAAGCTGGCCCGCCCGAAGCTCTTCACCGACGCCTATCGACTCGGCCCCAAGCAGCTCGTGCCGTTCGCGACGACGATCGTCGCGATCCTGTTCACCGACCTGCTCGTCGGGATCACGATCGGCCTGGCCGTCGGCGCGTTCTTCATCCTGCTCGACAACTACCGCACCGCCTACTTCTACCACCGCGACGAGTCGGCGGACCACCACCGCGTCACGATCACGCTGAGCGAGGACGTCACCTTCCTCAACAAGGCCAGCATCCTCGAGATGCTCGACGCCCTCCCGCGCCACAGCGCCGTCACGATCGACGGCTCGCGCTCCCTCCACATCGACCACGACGTCGTCGAGCACCTGCACGACTTCAGGAGCACCGCCCGCTCGCGAAACATCGCGCTGGAGCTGGTCGGCATCCCGGAGCCCGTGCCGGCGGCGGCGCATTGACGGGCCGAAGGCCCGTCATCCTGAGCGAGTCGCGGAGCGGCGAGTCGAAGGATCCAGCGTCGGTCCACATGGGGCCAGCGTCCGGCGCCAGACAGTGAATCCTTCGGCTCGGGCGCGTCGCGCCCTCGCTCAGGATGACACCACCTCACACACACCGACCATGATCACCCACATCGAAGCCCTTCAGCGCAACCGCGCCTGGGTCGCCGAGACGCTCCAGCGCGACCCCGACTTCTTCGAGGAGCTGGCGAAGGAGCACAAGCCCAGGTTCCTCTGGATCGGCTGCTCCGACGCCCGCGTCCCGGCGAACGTCATCACCCAGACGCCGTCGGGCGAGATGTTCGTCCACCGCAACATCGCGAACCAGGTGGTGCCGACGTGCGCCAACCTGCTCGCCGTGCTCGAGTACGCGGTCGACGCGCTCGGCGTCCGGGACATCATCGTCTGCGGGCACTCCGGCTGCGGCGGCGTGAAGGCCGCGCTGGAGACCGGCGACGCCGACACCCATCTGCCGTACGGCCACGTGGACCAGTGGATCGCCAACATCCGTACGGTCATGCGCCTGCACGCCGACGAGCTGGATGCGCTGCGGGGCGAGCCCGAGCGGCGCTACGAGCGCCTCATCGAGCTCAACGTCGCCGAGCAGGTCCACAACCTCGCTCGCACGTCCGTGGTGCGCGAGGCGTGGAAACGCGGCGCCGGCCTGCGCCTGCACGGCTGGGTCTATACACTTCGGGAGGGCGTGCTGCGCGACCTCGGCGTCACCGCCGCCGGCCCAATCGCACACGACGCACATGCATCATCCGCATCACCCGCATCACCCGCATCAGACTCCGGCCGAATCGATAGGCACCAGCAGCGCACCCCCGCCGCGGGCGGCGGCCGCATCCGGCGCCGCCCCGGCGGTGGCGTCGGGGTGGCGGCACCGCCCGCCGCGGCCGCCGCACCTCCCGACGCCCGCCGGGGCTGAGGGCGGCCTCGCCCTCGCCCCCGCCCCGCTCGCCGGCGCGGGCGGCCGGCGGTCGTGGCTCGCCCGCGCGCTGCGGGTGCCGCTGCTGTGGAAGATCGTGACCGCGGACCTGGCGATCAACATCCTGGCGCTGCTCATGGTGCGGAGCGTCGACCAGGAGCACATGAACGAGGTCATGGTCGTCTCGCTGTTCACGACGCTCGTGCTCAACGCGGCGCTCGTCTACTGGGCGCTGCTCCCGCTGCGCGGGCTCGAGAGCACCGCCTACCGCGTCTGGCACGGCGACCTCGACGCCCGCGTGCGCGCGCCGCGCTTCGCCGACCGCAACATCGCCCGCATCGGCGAGACGCTGAACCACCTCCTCGACCACGTCACCGAGGACCGCATCCGCATGCGGGCGCTGGCGTCGCAGGTGATCAGCGCCGGCGACAAGGAGCGCGCCCACATCGCCCGCGAGCTGCACGACTCCACCGCGCAGTCGCTCGGCGCGCTCGACCTGCTGCTCGCCGCCGTGCTGCGCGACGCGCCGGTGCAGGACGCCACCACCGCGCGCCTGCGCGTGATGCAGCGGATCGTCGGCGAGACGCTGGCCGAGGTGCGCACGCTCTCGCACAGCGTGCACCCGCGCATCCTCGACGACCTCGGGCTCGTCGCGGCGATCGAGGCGGCGGCCCGCATGGCGCGCGAGCAGACCGGGATCGACGCCCGCGTCGCCGCCGACCTGCGGGCGCCGGTCCCGCCCGAGGCGGCGTCGGTGCTCTACCGGGTGGCCCAGGAGGCGATCTGGAACGCCGTACGCCACGCCGAGGCGGACGCGCTCCGCGTCGCCGTCGCCTGCGACGGGCGCGCCGCGTCGCTGGAGGTGGCCGACGACGGCTGCGGCTTCGACGTCGAGGCGACCGAGGCCCGGCGCGCCGGGCTCGGGCTGTTCACGATGCGCGAGCGCCTGGCGCTGGTGGACGGCGCCCTCGCCATCGCCAGCCGCCCCGGCGCCGGCACGCGCGTGCGCGCCGTGGTCCCGCTCGACGCCGGGCCTAACGTCGCCGCGCCGGCGGCCGCCGCCGCGCCGTGAGCGAGGGCGTGAGCCAGGGCGCGAGCCAGGGCGACGGCGCCGCCCCCGCCCGGCCGATCCGCGTCGTCCTGGTCGACGACCACAGCGTCTTCCGCCTCGGCCTCCGCGCGCTGCTCGCCGCCGCGCCCGGGATCGAGGTGGTCGGGGAGGCGGCCGACGGCGAGGAGGCGATCCGCCTCTGCGCGCGCGAGCGCCCCGACCTCGTCATCATGGACCTGTCGATGGCCGGGGTGGACGGCGTCACCGCCACCCGCCGGCTCACCGAGCAGCCCGGCGGCCCGCGCGTGCTCGTCCTGACGATGCACGACGAGACGGAGTACCTGATCCCGCTCCTCGACGCCGGCGCCTCCGGCTACATCGTGAAGAACGCCGCCGCCCGCGAGCTGCTCGACGCGGTGCGCGCGGTCGCCGCCGGCGGCGTCTACGTCCGCCCCGACGCCGCCGCGGTCCTCGCCAGGGGCTGGACCCGCCGCACCGCGCAGGACGGCGCCCGCGCCCTCTACGACGCCCTCAGCGAGCGCGAGCGCAAGGTCCTCGTCCTCTTCGCCCAGGGCTACACGTCGTCGCAGATCGGCGAGCGCCTCTTCATCAGCCCCAAGACCGTCGACACCTACCGCCGCCGCATCAACGAGAAGACGGGCCTGACCGAGCGCGCCGACTACGTGAAGCTGGCGCTGGAGCTGGGGCTGCTAGGGTAACGGCGATTCGCGAGTTTGTTCGTCAGCGTACCGACTCTCATGGTCGCAACCTGGCCTGCTTCATGCGCTTAGGGACTCGTAAGGCACCGACGTAGAAACATCTGTTTCGCGCTCGTGCCGACTGTGTTTCGCACCGCGCACCGGAGCCGATGGACGCCGAAGCCGCCACCGCCACGAACGAAACCGAGGTCTACCCGGCAGACGATGCCACGGCCGAAGCCGCGGCCTGGGCCGAGGTCGCGCCGAGCGGCGCGGCGACCGAGGCCGTCCTCGCGCGGCTGAGCGAGGCCGGCGAGCCGCTCCCCGCCGCCGAGCCGGCGGCCCCCGGATGCCCGATCGACGATTCGTGCGAGCCCGAGTACGCCGGGAAGTCGATGGGGGCGCTCGTGCTCGTGGCCGCGGGCATCGTCTTCGGCGACATCGGCACCAGCCCGCTGTACGTGCTCCAGGCGTGCTTCGCCCCCGAGCACCGGCTGACCCCGGACGCGCCCACCGTGTACGGCGTGCTCTCGCTCATCGTCTGGTCGCTCATCCTCGTGGTCAGCGTCAAGTATGCGGCGTTCGTCATGCGCGCCGACCACCGCGGCGAGGGCGGCATCCTGGCACTGCTCGCGCTCGCCGTCCCATACGTGGAGGGCGGGCGCGTGCGCCACCCGAAGCTCTGGATCGGTGCCGCGCTCTTCGGCGCCGCGCTGCTCTACGGCGACGGCATGGTGACGCCCGCGCTCTCCATCCTGAGCGCGGTCGAGGGGCTGCGCGTGGCGACGCCCGCGTTCGAGCCGTACGTCGTGCCGCTCGCCGTGGGCGTCATCCTCGGCCTGTTCGCGGTCCAGCGCCGCGGCACGCACCGCGTGGGCCAGCTGTTCGGCCCGGTGATGCTCCTCTGGTTCGCCGCCATCGCCCTGCTCGGCGCCGCCGAGCTCGCCCGCCATCCGCAGATCCTGGGCGCGCTGAACCCGGCGCACGCGCTGCGCTTCGTCCGCGACCACGGCCTGATCGGCTTCCTCGCCCTCGGCGCCGTCGTCCTCGCGGTGACCGGCGCCGAGGCGCTCTACGCCGACATCGGGCACTGCGGCAAGCGGCCGATCCGCCTGACGTGGTACGCGGTCGTGCTGCCCTGCCTCCTGCTCAGCTACTTCGGCCAGGGCGCGCTCCTGCTGCGCGACCGCGGCGCGGCGGCGAACCCCTTCTTCCACCTCGCGCCGCAGTGGAGCCTGATCCCGCTCGTCGTCCTCGCCACCGCGGCGACGAGCATCGCCTCGCAGGCGCTCATCTCCGGCGCGTTCTCGCTGACGCGGCAGCTCATGCACCTGGGCTACAGCCCGCTCGTCACCGTGACGCACACGTCCGCCGAGCAGGAGGGGCAGGTGTACGTGCCGCAGGTGAACGCGATGCTGCTCGTCGGGTGCCTGCTGCTCGTGCTCGCCTTCCGCAGCTCGGAGCGGCTCGTCGGCGCCTACGGCCTTGCGGTGAGCGGGACGATGACGGCGACGTCGGTGCTGTTCTACGTCGTGGCGCGCCACTGCTGGCGATGGTCGGCCGCCCGCGCCGGCGCGCTGGTCGCGCTCTTCCTGGCGGTAGACCTGGCCTTCCTCGGCGCGAACGTCGCCAAGATCCTGCACGGCGGCTGGATCCCGCTGGCGGTCGCCCTCGCGATCTACACGCTCTGCATCACCTGGCGCCGCGGCCGCGAGTTCCTGCTCGCCCAGCGCGCGCGGGAGCGGATGTCGCTCGACACGCTGTTCGGCGTGCTCGAGCGCGAGCGCCCCTGCCGCACCCCCGGCACCGCGGTGTTCCTCACGCTCTCCGGCGACGACGCGCCGGCGGTGCTGCGCCACCACCTGGAGCACATCCCCGCGCTGCACGAGCGGGTCATCCTGCTCGGCGTCGAGCCGGCGGACGCGGCGCGCGTCGGCCCGGCGCGCCGCGTCGCCGTCGAGCCGCTGGAGCACGGCTTCGTGCGCGTGACCGCGCGCTACGGCTACATGCAGCGCGTCCGCGTGAGCGAGATCCTCGATCGCTGCGCCGAGCAGGGCCTCGCCGGCGTCGACCCCGAGCGCACGACGTTCTACGTCGCCCGCGAGCGCGTCCAGGCCGACGGCGGCGGCGTCCCGATGGCCCACTGGCGCAAGCGCCTGTTCGCCTTCCTCCAGCGCAACGCGCCATCCGCCCAGGACTTCATGGCGCTGCCGCCGGGGCGGGTCGTCGAGCTGGGGAGTCAGGTGGTGATGTAACGTACCTGCGAACTACACCTGCGGCCTGCGACCTGCGACCTCAGTGCGCTCGGGAAGCAATAGCGTCCCGAGGGTGTTAGGTCGCAGGTCGCAGGTCGCAGGCCGCAGGTCGGATGCTCCGTTTCTTCCACGCCACGCTCGTCCGGTACAAGAACGCTCCGCGCCCGCGGTGCTATGGTCTCGGCCCGCCGGCTGGTTCCGGGCGGTGCGGCTTCCCGAGACGCGGAGGGAGTATGGACTGGAGACGGGGTCTG
>DATFPD010000466.1:0-3487 GCA_035265005.1 Gemmatimonadaceae bacterium
GCCCCCCGGCCGCATCACGGTCGCCTGCGAGGCGGCCGGCGAGCACGCGCTGCTCCGCGTGACCGATACCGGCCGCGGTATCCCGGCCGACCAGCTCGAGCGGATCTTCGAGCCCTTCGTGCAGCTCGACGCGTCGCTCACCCGCACGGCCGGCGGCACCGGACTCGGCCTCGCCATTGCCCGCGACCTGGCCCGCGCGATGGGCGGCGACCTGACGGTCGAGAGCCAGCTCGGCGTGGGGAGCACGTTCACGCTGCGGCTGCCGAAGGACTGATTCGCGATTCGCGAATCGCGAATTACGAGTCGCCGCCTACACCTTGACTATCGAGGCATCCCGTCGTATCCTGCCCCGCATACCTCGATTATCAAGGCACACGGCGCATGGCTGATCCGACCGAGCTGCTGCACGGGACGCTCGATACGCTCGTGCTCAAGACCCTCTCGTGGGGGCCGCGGCACGGGTACGCCATCGCGCGGTGGATCCAGGACGCCACCGCGGACGCGCTCCAGATCGGCGAGGGGTCGCTCTACCCGGCGCTCTACCGCATGGAGCGGAAGGGGTGGATCGAGGCCGAGTGGGGGCTCTCGGAGACCGGGCGCAAGGTGAAGTTCTACCGCCTCACCGTCCCGGGCCGCGCGCGGCTCGCGCTGGAGCTGGAGCAGTGGAAGGGCTTCACGGCCGCGGTGGGGAAGGTCCTCTACGGCGATGCCTAGCGATGCCTAGCGATGCCTAGCCTCGGCCGATTCGCCCGCGGGCTCCGGTGGCGCCTCTGGAAGGTGCCGGTCGAGGAGGAGGTGGACTCCGAGCTGGCGTTCCATCTCGAGATGCGCGTGCGGGAGAACGTCGCCCGGGGCATGGACCCGGAGGCGGCGCGCGCCGAGGCGCTGCGGCGCTTCGGCGACGTGGGGGCGATCAACGAGGCCTGCCGCGACATCGGCAGAAGGAGAGACGACGAGATGCGCCGCGCCGAATGGCTGCTGGAGCTCTGGCAGGACGTGTGGTACGCGCTCAGGCAGCTCCGCGCGAACCCCGGCTTCACCGCGGTCGCGCTGCTCACGCTGGCGCTCGGGATCGGCACCAGCACGACGATCTTCGGCGTCGCCGACGCGGTGCTGCTGCGCCCGCTGCCGTACGCCGCCGCCGAGCGCCTGGTGCGCATCTGGGAGACGAACCCGACCACGCAGTACTTCTCGACGTCGGAGCCCAACTTCCTCGACTGGCGCGAGCGCGCCCGCGGCTTCGAGGCGCTGGCGGCGTACAGCAGCCGGGCGGTGAGCATCGTCGGCAGCGGGGAGCCCGAGCGCTTCACCGCCGGCGTGGTGACGCCCTCCTTCTTCCCCCTGCTCGGCACCCGCCCGCTCCTCGGCCGCACCTTCGCCGAGGACGAGGCGCGGCCCGGCGCCGCCGCGGCGCACGTGGTCGTGCTCACGCACGGGTTCTGGCAGCGGCGCTTCGGCGGCGACCCACGCGTCGTCGGGACGACGCTGCCGCTCAACGGCACGGCGCACGAGGTGGTCGGCGTGCTGCCGCCCGACTTCCGCTTCCCGCGCGAGGCGGACCTCTGGCTCCCGCTCGGGCTCTCGTCCACGTCGTCGCGCGGCGACCACCGGCTGGGCGCCGTCGGCCGGCTCAAGCCCGGGGTCACGCCGCAGCAGGCGCTGGCGGAGATGCAGGACGTGCAGGGGCAGCTGGCGCGCGAGTACCCGCAGTCCAACAAGGACTGGGGCGCCAACGTGGCCACGTTCGCCGACTGGATCGTGGACCGCGACCTGCGCACGCGCGTGGTGACGCTGCTGGTCGCGGTCGGGCTGCTGCTGCTCATGGCGTGCGTGAACGTGGCCAGCCTGCTGCTGGCGCGGGCGAGCGCCCGGCAGCACGAGATCGGGGTGCGGGCGGCGCTCGGGGCGGGGCACGGGCGCATCGTCAGGCAGCTCCTCACCGAGAGCCTGGTCCTGTCGCTGCTCGGGGCGGCCGCCGGGGTGGCGCTGGCGGCGGCGGCGGTGCCGGTGCTGCGCGACGTGGGCTCGACCGCGGTGCCGCGGCTCGCCGAGCTGCGCGTGGACTGGCGGGTGCTCTTCTTCGGCGTCGGCGCGTCGCTGCTGACCGGGCTCCTGTTCGGCGCGGCGCCGGCGGTGCAGGCGGCGCGCGCGTCGCGCACCGGCGCGGCGAACGAGCTGCTGCGCGGCGGCGGCCGGGCGGGCGCCGGCGCGGCGGGCGGCGCGGGCCGGATGCGCTCGACGCTCGTCGTCGCGTCGGTGGGGATGGCGATGCTGCTCCTCGTCGGCGCCGCGCTCGTCGGCGGCAGCTTCGCGCGGCTCGTGCGCGTCGACACCGGCTTCCGCGCCGGCGGCGTGCTCACGGCGTCGGTGGTGCTGCCGTCGGAGCGCTACCCGGACAACGCGCGCCGCGCGGCGTTCTGGACGGAGCTCACGCGGCGCCTGGCCGCGGTGCCGGGGGTGGCGGCGGCGGGGGTGACGAACATCGCGCCGTTCAGCGGCGGGAACACGGCGAACGAGTTCTCGGTGGTGGGGCGCTCGGGGACCGAGTTCCAGGCGGCGAACTGGCGCAGCATCTCGCCGGGCTTCTTCGCCGCGCTCGGCGTCCCGCTCCTGCGCGGGCGCGTGTTCAACGACGCGGACGCCGCCGAGAAGGCGCCGCTCACCGTCGTCATCGCGAAGGCGATGGCCGACCGCGTGTGGCCGGGGCAGGACCCGGTCGGCCAGCAGATCTATTTCGGGCGCGGCGGCACCCAGCCGTGGACGGTGGTCGGCGTGGTGGGAGACGTCCGCGACGTGGCGCTCGAGCAGGAGCCGAGTCCGGTGATCTACCTGTCCAGCGGCCAGGCGCCGTGGAGCAACATGTGGGTGGTGGCGCGCGCGGCGTCGGACGACGCGCCGTCGCTCGCCGCCGCGGTGCGGCGCGAGGTCTGGGCGATCGACAAGCAGCTCCCGGTGACCGACGTCCAGCCGCTCACGCGGCTCCAGGGGGACGTGGCGGCGCAGCCCCGCCTGACGATGCTGGTCTTCGGCCTGTTCGCGGCGGCGGCGCTGGCGCTGGCGGTGGTCGGCCTGTACGGGATCGTGGCCTACGGCGTCGCCCGGCGGACGCGCGAGATCGGCGTCCGCATGGCGCTGGGCGCGCGCCCGTCGCAGATCGTGCGCGCGGTGGTGCGCCACGGGGTCGGCCTCGCCGGCGTGGGGATCGTGCTCGGGCTGGCGTCCTCGTTCGCGCTCTCGCGCTACATCGCGAACATCCTCTACGGCGTCGAGCCGACCGACGCGGGCACGTACGCGGGCGTGGCGGCGGTGCTGGCGGCGTGCGCGGCGCTCGCCAGCGCGCTGCCGGCGCGCGTGGCGGCGCGGCTGGATCCGGTGCGGGCGCTGCGGGACGAGTGATGAGGGACTGAGGGACTGAGGGAGGAGCTGGGCTGGTGCGCACTGGTGGGCCCTTGATTCATCAAGGGCCCATTTGCATCCCGGCCGGGCA
>DATFPD010000467.1:0-18016 GCA_035265005.1 Gemmatimonadaceae bacterium
ACGCGACCGGCGTCGGCGCGGGGACGCGCGCCTGCTGCGCCCTGGGCTGATCGAGCGTGGGAAGCACGCGCCCCTGCCCCGGGGCGCGCGGCGCGGGCGGCGGCGCGGCGGCCGGGGCGGGTCCCTGCGCGCCCCGCGCCTCTGACGGATCCTTGATGTTCACTCGAACGTCGGTGACGCCCTCCACCCGCTCCACCGCCTGGCGCACGTCGCGCGCGAGCGCGGCGTCGTCGTTGGGGGCGAGGAGGAGGGTCAGACTGACCTTGCCGGCGATGGTCGTCGCGATGTCGCGGACCATCTCGGCGCTGATGACGTCGGCGCCAACACGCGCATTGGTGACGCGCGCGAGCGCCGAGTTGATGCGTTCCTGAAGCGTTTCAGCCATGCGTGCCCGTGTGGGCGTCGACGGAGCGAATGGAGCGCAGCGCGGGCACGCGCATGCGCAGGTGCTGCTCGATGCCGTGGAGGAGCATCCCGGCCGACATCTCGCAGTCCGGGCACCCGCCCTCTACACGCAACGTCGCCACGCCGGTCTCCAGCGAGAACTCCACGAGCTCGACGCCGCAGTGCTCGAAGCGCAGCAGCGGCTGCAGCCCGACTATGGCTTCGCGAATCTGCGCCTCCACCTCGGCGCGGCGCTTCTCGGCTACCCGGCTACTTCCCCGCATGAAACGAAAGGTAAGCGGGACGCCGGACCGGGGAAACGGACACGCGATCGCTCAGTCGGACATCTGGTAGCTCGCGCCCGCCGGCTGGCGGAGCCACTCCCGCGCCGCCGCGACCACGCGGTCGCGCACCTCGTCGAGCGTGCCCGCGACCAGCGCGCCGGAGGCGCGCGCGTGGCCGCCGCCGCCGAACTGCCGCGCGAGCCGGTTCACGTCCACGTCGCCCGTGCTGCGGAACGAGACCTTCACCTTGCCGTGCCCGAGGTCGCGGAAGAAGAGGGCCAGGCGCGTGCCGGCGATCGAGCGCGGGTGCTCGACGATCCCGTCCAGGTCCTCCGACTGGAGCCCGTGATCCTCCAGCGCGCCCGCGGGCACCGAGATCCACGAGAGCCCCAGCTCGGAGTCGACGTCGAGCGACGCCAGCGCGTCGCGCAGCAGCCGGAGCTTTCCGACCGGCACCGACGCGTAGATGCGCCGGTACATCTCCTCCGGATCGACGCCCGCCGCGAGCAGCTGCGACGCCACGGCGTGGCAGCGCGGCGAGGTGTTGCTGAAGCGGAACCCGCCGGTGTCGGTGAGCAGCGCCGCGTAGAGCGCCGTCGCCACCGGCTTGGTGATCTCGGCGCCGAGCGCGACCGCGAGGTCGAACACCAGCTCGCCCGTGGCGCACGCGCCCGTGTCCGCCACCAGGACGTCGCCCGCCGGCTCGTCGGTTGGCACGTGGTGGTCGATCACCAGCTTCGGCACCCGCAGGGCGCGCACGGCGTCGGCGAGCGCCCCCAGGCGCCGCACGTCGCTGATGTCGAGGACGATCAGCAGGTCGATGTCCCGCAGCGCCGCCGCGCCCTTGTGGCTCAGCTCCACCACGTCGTCGCCCAGCAGGAACGCGAACATCGACGGCCACGGCGTCGGGTTCACGACGCGCACGTCCATCCCGCGTGCCGTGAGGAGCCGCGCCAGCGCGGCCTCGGACCCGCAGCCGTCGCCGTCCGCGTTCATGTGCGTGCTGAGCGCCACCCGCCGACCCGGGCGCAGCTCGGCGATCAGCGGCTGCATGGCGTCGAGGCGCCTGGGGTCGGGCTCGAGGGCCGAGGGCCTCGGACTGGCGGGCGGCATGGTGGGAATACTAATCGCTTGGCTCGTGAACAGATGCGCGCGGGCCCCCGGAGATCGCGCCGCGCCTGGACGGCGGCGGTCTCCGGGGGCCCGGCGTACACGCGGGATCAGTCCCCGGTTGCGGCGCGGAAGGAGCGCTCCTCCTGCTGGCCGATGCGAGAGTTCGCGCGGCCATAGAGGAAGTAGATCACCAGGCCGAGGATCATCCACACGATGAGCCGGACCCAGGTGTCGAACGGCAGGGTGGCCATGAGCCCCAGCGCCGAGACGATGCCGAGGATCGGGACGATCGGCACCAGCGGCGTCTTGAACGGGCGGGGGCGGTCCGGCTCACGAATCCGCAGCACCCACACGCCGGCGCAGACGATCGCGAACGCGAACAGCGTCCCGATCGAGACCAGCTCGCCGAGCAGGCCGATCGGGAAGAAGCCGGCCACGATCGCGGCGACGATGCCGGTGACGATCGTCGTGACGTACGGCGTCTGGAAGCGCGCGTGCACCTTGCCGAACACCGGCGGCAGCAGCCCGTCGCGGGACATCGAGTAGAAGATGCGGGGCTGCCCCATCAGCATCACCAGCACCACCGACGCCAGGCCGGCGATGGTGCCGATGCTCGTCAGGTAGTAGAGCCAGTTGAAGCTGGAGGGCATGTTCGACAGCGCCACCTGCACCGGGTTCGGCACGTTCAGGTCCTTGTAGTTCGCCAGCCCGGTCATGACCAGCGACATCAGGATGTACAGCACGGTGCAGATGCCGAGCGACGCCAGGATGCCGATCGGCATGTCGCGCTGCGGGTTCTTCGCCTCCTGCGCCGCCGTGCTGACCGCGTCGAAGCCGATGTAGGCGAAGAAGACCACCGCCGCCGCTCGGGCCACGCCGCTCCAGCCGAAGCGCCCGAACTCGCCGGTGTTCGCCGGGACGAACGGGTGCCAGTTGGCCGTGTTCACGTACATGAAGCCGAAGCCGATCACGAGGAAGACGATCGCCACCTTCACGAACACGATCACGTTGTTGAAGCGCGCGGACTCCTTGATGCCGATCACCAGCAGCGTCGTCATGAGCCCGATCAGCACCATCGCCGGCAGGTTGATCACCGCGCCGGTGGTCGTGAATTTCGAGCCGTCGTACGCGAGAGGTGCCCCGGCGAACGCGTCGGGGAAGTCGTATCCCATCCGCTCGACCAGCGCGACCACGTTCCCCGCCCACCCCACGGCCACGGTCGACGCGCCGAACAGGTACTCGAGGATCAGGTCCCAGCCAATGATCCAGGCGATGAACTCGCCGAGCGTGGCGTAGGCGTAGGTGTACGCGCTGCCGGCGATCGGGATCATCGCCGCGAACTCGGCATAACAAAGCCCCGCGAACAGACACGCGAGGCCGGCGAGGATGAACGAGTAGACGACGCCCGGCCCGGCGTTCTGCGCCGCCGCGGTGCCAGTGAGCACGAAGATGCCGGCGCCGATGATGGCACCGATGCCGAGTGCCGTCAGGTTTCCGGCGCCGAGCGCTCGCTTGAGGGTATGCCCCTCGGCGTCTCCGCTCTCCGCCTCCGCCTGCAGCTGTGAAATGCTCTTCTTCGACCCAAATGCCATGGCGTCTCTCTCCGCGGGAGCGGCGACCCGCGCGTCGGGTGGGCGTTACTCGGGAACGACCGTCCACCGCTGCGGGCGGGACGGCAAAGACGGGGCAAGTTGAGAAGCAGCAACACTAATGTCAAGGAACGTGGGGCCATCATTAATCAGGGCCCCACGTTCCCTGCTTCGCGAGCTCACACCGAGTAGTTCGGCGCCTCGCGCGTGATCGTGACGTCGTGCGGATGGCTCTCGCGCAGCCCCGCCGTCGTAATGCGCACGAACTCGGTCTCGGTGCGCAGCTCGGGAATCGTACCGCATCCCACGTAGCCCATGCCGCTCCGAAGGCCGCCGACCATCTGATAGAGCACGTCGGCGACGGGGCCCTTGTAGGGAACCCGCCCCTCGATCCCCTCGGGGACGAGCTTCTTCGGCGACATCTCGCCTTCCTGGAAGTAGCGGTCGGCGCTCCCGTCCTGCATGGCGCCGAGGCTTCCCATGCCACGGATCATCTTGAAGCGGCGGCCCTCCAGCAGCAGCGACTCCCCCGGGCTCTCCTCGGTGCCCGCGAGCATCGACCCCATCATCACGCTCGACGCGCCGGCGGCCAGCGCCTTCACGATGTCGCCGGAGTACTTGATCCCGCCGTCGGCGATCACCGGCACCTCCCCCGCGCCCTCCACCGCGTCGAACACCGCGGTGAGCTGCGGAACGCCGACGCCGGTGACCACACGCGTCGTGCAGATCGACCCCGGCCCCACGCCGACCTTCACCGCGTCCACGCCGCGCTCGACGAGCGCCTGCGCGCCTTCGCGGGTGGCGACGTTGCCGGCGACGAGCTGCACCTCCGTCAGCGCCTCGCGCACGCGCTCGGTGGCGCGGAGCACGCCGTCGCTGTGGCCGTGCGCCGTGTCGATGATCAGCACGTCCACGCCCGCGTCGACGAGGGCGCGTGCGCGGTCCAGGAAGTCCCCGCCGGCGCCGATCGCCGCCGCCACGCGCAACCGCCCGTGCCGGTCCTTGTTGGAGCTGGGGAACTGGCGCCGCTTGTGGATGTCCTTGACCGTGATCAGCCCGCGCAGCGCGCCGCGCTCGTCGACCACCGGCAGCTTCTCGATCCGGTGCTGCCCCAGAATGCGCTCGGCCTCGTCGAGCGTCGTGCCGACCGGCGCGGTGACGAGGCCGTCCGAGGTCATCGCCTCGCGGAGCGGGCGGTCGAGGCTCCGCTCGAACTGGAGGTCGCGGTTGGTGATGATCCCCACCAGCTGCCCCTCGCGGTCCACCACCGGCACGCCCGAGATCTTGAAGCGCGTCATGAGCGCCACCGCCTCGCGGAGCGTCGCGTCAGGCGAGAGCGTGATCGGGTTCAGGATCATCCCGCTCTCCGACCGCTTCACCCGGTCCACCTCGGCGGCCTGCCGGTCGATCGACATGTTCTTGTGCAGCACGCCGATTCCCCCGGCGCGCGCCATCGCGATCGCCATCTCGCTCTCGGTGACGGTGTCCATCGCCGCCGAGACGAGCGGAACGTTCAGCTCGATGCCACGCGTGAAGCGCGAGGCGGTGCTGACGTCCTTGGGGTGGGTCCGCGAGTGCCGCGGCATGAGCAGGACGTCGTCGAACGTGAGGGCCATCGCCTCACGGACGCGCGCGTGACCGTTGCTCGGGCGGTCTCCATTGCGCGAAGGCCCGCCCTCCGCGTCGTGTGCGGGAGAGGCGGGCCGAATCGTCGAACGAGTCGAGGTTGCCATGGCGGAATGTAGACTTCCGCCGAATCGAAGTCCAGCCGGGGCGCGCGGGCCCCTGGTCGATCAAGGGCCCACCCGGAGCTACCGTCCCAGCATCTTGAGGCGCCGACGGATGCGTCCCGGGAGGAAGAACGACGCCGCCGTCAGCACACGCTGGAGGTTGAGGTCGTGCAGATCCTCGGTGGGGCCGGTCCAGTGCTCGAGCACCACCCGGCGGCCGGCGTTCGTGATCAGCCGCTGGAGCGCCGTCACGAGCAGAAACACGTCGTCCACCTGGCCGATGAAAGGGATGGCATCGGTGATCAGGTCGAACGGCGAAATAATGTAGAGTACGGCCCCGGCGACGAGCGCCTTGTCGACCATCGACACCCTGGCGTCGGCGAGCAGCCCGAACAGCAGCCGCAGGTAGCTCGGCAGCTGGCGGATCGTGCCCATCAGCGTGCGCTTGGCGCCCGTGCGCGGCGCCGAATCGACGATCGGATCTGCGCCTTCGGCCGCGCGCTGGGTGCGCCGTCCCCGGCGCCTCGACGACGGACGCTCCGCACCGGCCGTCCCACCCGACCGGCCCCCACCGCTTCGTGGTCTCGAGCTCACTTGGTCTGCTCTCCCGGCGATTGAGGTTGCGCTGCTGGTGACGGCGGCGAGCTCTGCTGCGGCTGCGGCTGCGGTTTCGGCGCGCCCGGCGCCGACTGCGAGCCTCCCCCACCCGAGCCCGGCGTCGCCGCGGTGCCCGTGGTGCCCGTGGTGCCGGCCGACGACGGCGGCGTCGGAGGAGACTGCGCCTGCGAGGATGTGCCGCTGGTGCTCCCACCGGCGCTTCCGGCTCCCGCGGTCCCCCCGGCCCCCCCAGTGCCCGGCCGAGGCCCGGTCGCGCTCACAATGTCGCTCGCAACAGACTTGCCAGCGGCCGCGACGCCGCTCAGCACGTTCATCGCGCGGTTCATGAGGTTCATCGTCTCCGAGATCGTCGCGGCGCTGACGCGTCCCGCGCGCAGCTTGTCCTCCACCCCCTCGGCGAAGCGCTGGAAGACGTTCCCGGGCGGGTTCTGGCGCGCGGCGTACTTGGAGTCGAGGAACTCGACGTAGTCGAGCACCTGATACAGACGCTCGTCGGGAAGCCCCTCGAGCTTGCGCAGAATTCGGTCACGCAGGAGTTCGTTCATGCGGTGCGGAGGCCCGGTGTGATGTCCCGCCGCGGAGGCAGGCGGGTTCCACTGCAAGTTAGGGAGAATGGCGCCAGTCGGAGAAGTGGGCCGGACGCCAGGGAGGGATGCAAACGGGGCTCCCGTCGGGAGCCCCCACCTCGATCCGATCCGCCCGGGTCGAACGCCTTCGTCCCGCTCAGCCGCGCCAGCGCGCCCGGGTCCCGCGAGCGTCGATGTGCACGTACGGCGTGCGGTAGCGAGCGCTCGTGTAGATCCCCAGCCCGCCCGCGAGCTCCGGGTGGTCGCGCTCCACATTCTCCACCGCGGCCGCCACCAGACGGCTGTCGAACGCAGTGTAGCGCCCGTCGAAGTTGGCGTCGATCGTCACGTCGGCCGCGTCGCCGTACTGGTGCCGGCTGTCGCGCGCCGACCGCGACACCGTGCGATTGTAGGACGGCGTGCGGAAGCCCGAATGCACGTCCACGCTCACCCGCAGGCGCGAGCTGTCGCCGCGCAGGCGGGCGACCTCGGCGATCACGAGCTCCAGCTTGTCCAGGAGCCGCGGGTTGAGCGCCGTGTAGCGGGGCCAGGTCTCCTGCCCGTCGCGCGTGATGAAGTCGCCGAGCCGGAGGTGCTTGGTGATCGGGAGCTCTGCCGACTCGCGGCTGACCTCCACGAATCCGTCCGGGCGGTCGTGCCGCGCGCCGGCGCCCAGGCGCTCGGCCACGTACGTGCCGATCCGGTAGCCGTTGAGCGTGGTGCCGAGCTTCTGGGAGAAGGGCACCATCACCGCGAGCCAGGGCCCCTCTATCAGTCGACGCTCCGAGCCGCGAACCAGGGCGAGCTGATACATCCCCGGCTGGTCGGGCGCCACGAGATCGGGACCACCCAGAAGCCGGGCGCCGCCGCTGTCGGCGGTCGCGGCCGCGTCTCCCATGCGGACCCAGGTGTAGCGCACGTCCGAGGCGTCACCGCTGACGTCGAGCGGGTACTCGACTTCGCGCGCGGGGAGCGCGAAGCGCACGTTCACCTCGCCGCTCGTTCCGAAGGCGTTCACCGATGGCTGCACCACCGGGAGCGCTACGATCTGGCGCTCCGAGCCGAACGGCTTCTTGAAGAGGTCGCGGGGCGGCTCGTAGAACTGGACGACGCCGACGGCCGCGGTCACGAACAGGGCGATGGTCGTCGGGCTCGCCTGACGACGGCGCCGGGGAGTGGCGGGGCGAGCCGCGAGAGCAGCTTGGGGGTTGGCGGAGCGCGCGTTCGCGTCCGCCATCAGGCGTTGCTCCAGCGGGCGCGGTATCCGCGCACGTCGATGTGGGCGAACGGCCCGTGCACCCGGTTGGCGCGGTAGCGGCCGGCGCCGCCGACCAGGTCCGGGAATCGGCGCTCGACGCGCTCGGCGGCCTCGATGATGATCTGCGCGTCCCGCGTGTCGACCCGACCGTCGTGGTTGAGATCGTCCATGCGTCCGTCGCGATTGTTGTCCACGAAGACGTCCGCGGCGTCGCCGAACTGGTGGCGGCTGTCCTTCGCGCGACCACCCTTGCCCACGCCGAGCTGGTTGTACTGCGGCGTCCGGAAGCCCGACATCACCGACAGGTGGGAGACCCGCACCCCGCGCGACTGCAGCTCGTCGATGATCAGCTCCAGCTTGTCGATCAGGTCGAGGCGGAGCACCAGGTACTTCGGCCAGACGTCGCGCTGGTCCTTCGTCAGGAAGTCACGGAGCTGGAAGTGCTCCGAGACGTACGTCGACTGGTTCTCCTCGGTCACGCGGATGAACCCTTCCGGGTTCTGATACGCCCCGGTGCGCGGCGTGCGGCGCTCGGCGGGCCAGAAGCCGACGCGGTAGCCGCCGACGGCGCCGCGGTCCTTGTCCGAGAATGGGAGCAGCGTGATGAGCGAGAACGGGCGACCGCCGGCGGCCTCCTCAGGCAGCTCGTAGACGCCGGGGGTGTTCACGGCGCTGTCGCCGAAATAGCGCTGAAGGATGGGGAGGGCGATAGAGCCGGACTGGGAGCCGCCCAGAATCCGGACGCGCAGCTTGCCACTGCGGCCGAAGACTGTGTCGCCGAGGGCGCCGCCGCTCGTCGTGGACGAGCTGTTGGCCGGAACGTCGTCGGCCGCGTGGGCGGCGGACGCCAGGGGGGTGAACGCACCGACCGCCATGGCGGCGGTCAGCAGGACGCTCGAGCGGCGTCCGATGGCGCGGCGCGTGGTGCGCGCGCGCGACTGCACATCAATCACGAAGGTGCCTCCCTGGCAACCAGACTGGCGGCGCTTGCGACCGCGCCGTCTCACGGCTTTGCGCGCCGGTCTCACGACCGACTTGCCCTTTTCAAGGAGCCCCCCCGCATTTCGCGGAGGAAGGACTACGAAGCGACGCTTACAGTATACGCATGCAGTAGAAGATCGCCAGCACGAATTCGTAACTACAGAAGGGCTCGCCTGGCCGATTGATCAGTAAATGAACACCGGCGTGCCCGCGGGGACGAGATTGTAGAGCCGCTCGATATCTTCGTTGCGCAGGCGAACACAGCCGTGGCTGACCGATCGGCCAATGGTCTCCGGCTTGTCGGTTCCGTGCAGCGCGTAGCCGTCGCCCAGGTTCAGACGATGCGTGCCGAGCACGCCCTCGTACTTCCGCTGGTTGGTGCCGAAGGGCGGGATGATGATGTTGCCGCCGACCACGATCTCACGCCCCTCCTTCACCTCGAAGGGCACCTCGTGCCCGTCCGGAAAGCGCTTCACCACGTCGCTCCCCGAGACGGTGATCGCCGACCCGTCCGCCACTGGGATCAACTGGTTCCGCTGGAGCCGGACGATGCCCAGCCCGCGCTTCTTGGCGAGCTCGACGAAATGCCAGTCCGGCGGCACCCAGGCGGGATCGGTCTCCTTGTTCTGAACGACCAGGCGGCCGCGAGGCGTCTCGAACTTCCACTTCGAGCCCCCCTCCTTCTCCAGCACCTTGCCGCTTCCAGTGGCCACCTGTGTCGTGAACAGCACCGAGTCGCCCTGCTTGTACCAGATCCGGTGGTCCTCGATGCTCACCACGAGGTAGGCGCGATTTCCGGGGGCCTCAGGGCTGGATGAGAGCACCGTCTCCAGGCTGTCCCCCACCGCGCCGACCTTTCGTTTGACCTCCTCGAGCAGCTCGAGGTTGTCGTTGAAGCCCATCCGGGTCACGTCCCGGACGTAGCGCGCGTCGGCGGTCTTCCAGAGGAGGAGCGTGCTGGCGATGAAAACGAGCGGCACCGCCAGGATGAGACCCCAGACGACGCGCCCACCGTGCTTCAGAATATTCGGGAATCCGGCCATGACATCTCGTCGGTTCATGTCGCTTCGACTGTCGGGGGTCTCGTACGCGCGCAAGGGCTGATCGTTCCCTGATCGATCGGTCAGTAGAAGTAGACCCGTACGCCGGGCTTGAGGTTCGGCACGATGGCCCGCAGGTCGGCTGCCCTCGCCCGCACGCCCCCCGGAAGGATGTACGAGGAGTCGTTCAGCGGGCCGACGCTCGGCATCGAGTAGATCACCGTACCGCCTGTCACGACGATTGCCACCGGTCCGAGGGCACCTTTGAGCACCCGTTCGGCGGGCACGGGAAGCCCGCGGTCCGAGTAGACCCAGGACGGAATCTCCCAACCGTCGGACGCGCCCAGGATGCGCTCCACCGTCCGCGAGCCGCGAGGCGTCACCATCTTCACCGTATCCGGCGACTGCCCGACGGTCTTCTCGGGCCCGACTTCCACCTGCGTCTCGCGCAGCAGTGCATTCTCCTGCTCGAAGCGCATGACGCCGCTGTCCACCGAGACCGTGAGGTGCAGGTCCTTGTCTACACGGGCCTGCCGGCGGACCAGCTCGAGCATGATCTTGAGCCGGTTCTCGTCGGACGCGAGGGCCATCTGGGTCTTCTGGCGCTCGACGCTGGACATGCCCGACCAGAGCCGGTCCGTCTCGCGGCGGTAGCGTCGCCACTTGAGGACCAGCCAGACGTCTGCGGCCAGGATGACCAGCAGCGCGATCGAGAGTGTGGCGAGGAGACCGGGATAGGAGTGGCGAAACTCACTCCATCCCACGCGCCGGCGCTCGCCCGAGAGCTCCGGCCGGGGGGGGGAGGCTTCTCGCGAGAGTTGCGTCATGTCGGAGGGTAGAAAGGTCCCGCGCGGCACTGCACCGTGCGTTGGCGCGCAGGAAGCCGGCTCGGCGATAGGGCAAATGCGATGCCGAACCGCCCGGTCGACAGCGCGCCGACCGCGCCGCCTCTAGTCTACCCCTCTCACTTCTTCTTGCTCCGGACGAGGCTCTGGAGCTCGAGCACCGGCACGCCGATCGGCTCGCTGCGGCCGTTGCGGACGCGGGCGGTCACCGTGATCGCGGTGAGCGGCGGGAGCGCGCGGGCCGCGTCGAGCAGCGCCGGCGGGACGGCCAGGTAGACGATCGCGTTCTCCCCGGCCGGCCCGCGCGCGAGCAGGTAGGGCTCGTCAGGCGTGAGGTCGTGACGCAGCGGGTCCGCGCTCTGGAGCGCGAGGAACTCGACGTCCCAGTGCACCACCTTGCCGCGCGTGCCCTCGGGGTTGGCGCGGAGCTCCGCGGCGGCGAGAGGCGTCGCGCCCGCGGCGGAGGCCGGGGCGAGGTCGCTCTCGTGCACCCACCCCTCCATGCGCACGCGGACCCAGCCGTCGTTTCGCACGAGCGGCGTCACCACGGCGCCCGCGCCCAGCGTGGCGACCTGCCGTCCGCCTGGTTGTGCGGTCAGCGGCGTCTCGCGCACCGGCGCGAGCGCGGCGCCTGCGGACACGGTTGACCCATCAGGCGCATCCGGGTCGGCGAACGCCGCGTATGCCTCACTGCTGTCAGCCGCGGCGGTTCTGGCCGGGCGCGCGGGCGGTGGTGCGGCGGCCACGCTGGGCGCGGCTTCGGCAGTCCTCGTCCCGCGCGCGAGCGCGTCGCTTCTCACCCATCCGGTGCGGCTCACCCGCACCCACTCTCCCTCTCGGGACATCTGCGCGAGCCCCGCGCCGTCGCGCAGCTCCGCGAGCACCGCGGCGCCGGGCGTGCCCGCCGCGCGCAGCAGCGCGCCGCTCGGCGCCTTCACCGTCCAGTTGAACGGCGGGCGCCCGGCCGCGAGCAGCGACGCGCTCACGTAGCCGCTCACGGTCACCTGCGTGTACCCGTCGCGCGAGGTGCCGGCGACCACCGGCGTCCGCGCGCGCAGCGTGGCGATGGGGGCTGCGTTCGGCGCCGCGCGCAGCTCGGCGGCCGCGGGCAGTGCAGTCTGCGCGCCCAGCGGGAGGGCGGGGAGCGCCACGGCGGCGGCGAGCGCGCGGAGCAACGCGGCCGGGCGCGGCGCCGAGCGGTGCGGCATCGCTGGTTGGGGGCTGTGGGTGCGTCTAGATTTCACCACTCGGCGCCGCGCGGATGGGGCGGTGCAGCGCGCGCACATGGCGCGGCCGAACGGTCGGCTTCACTATACATCCTACTCTCCACTCCGCATAGATGCCGAGCATCGCACAGGGACCCGTCGTCCTCGTCGTTCTGGACGGGTGGGGGTACCGGGAGGAGAAGGACGGCAACGCGATCCGCCTCGCGTCCACTCCGACGTGGGACCGCCTCTGCGCGCGGGCACCGCGCACGCTGCTCGAGGCGTCGGGGCTGCGCGTGGGGCTCCCGGCCGGGCAGATGGGAAACAGCGAGGTCGGCCACCTGAACCTGGGCGCCGGCCGCGTCGTCATGCAGGACCTCGTGCGCATCTCGCAGTCGATCGTCGACGGCGAGTACTTCCGCAACCAGGCATTCCTGCGCGCGTGCGAGCACGTGCGGCGCACCGGCGGCACGCTCCACCTGATGGGGCTCGTGGGCGATGGCGGCGTGCACGGGCTGGACGAGCACCAGTTCGCCCTCGTGGACCTGGCGGAGCGGGAAGGCATCCCGCGCGTCGCGATCCACGCGCTGCTCGACGGGCGCGACACGCTCCCGAAGTCCGCGTACGGCTTCATGCAGGAGCTGCTGGCGCAGTCGCGCGGCCGCGCGCGCGTGGCGTCGCTCGGCGGTCGCTACTTCGGGATGGACCGCGACCGCCGGTGGGAGCGCACGGAGAAGTGGTACCGCGCCGTCGTAGACGGCATCGGCGAGCGGGTGACGGACCCGCTCCAGGGGATCCGCGCGGCGTACGACCGCGGCAAGACGGACGAGTTCGTCGAGCCGATGGTCGTGGTCGACGAGCGCGGGGAGCCCGTGTCGACGATGCGCGACGGCGACGCACTGATTTGCTGGAACTATCGGTCGGACCGGATGCGGCAGATCGTGCGCGCGCTCGGCAAGCTGGAGGGCGTGGGGTTCGACCTGTCGCGCGGGCCGGCGCTCGAGATCGTGACGATGACGCAGTACGACCAGACGTTTCCCTTCCCCTCCGCGTTCGAGCCGTTCTCGATGGCGCGCATCGTCGCCGACGTGCTCGCCGAGCGCGGGCGCACGACGCTGCGCGTCGCGGAGACGGAGAAGTACCCGCACGTGACGTACTTCTTCAACGGCGGGAACGAGACGCCGTACCCCGGCGAGGAGCGTCAGCTCGTGGCGAGCCAGAAGGTCGCGACGTACGACCTCATGCCCGAGATGAGCGCGCCGGGGATCACGGACGTGCTGTGCAAGGGGATCGAGGCGCGCGGCCACGACTTCGTCCTCTGCAACTACGCGAACGGCGACATGGTGGGGCACAGCGGCTCGCTGCCGGCGACGATCAAGGCGGTCGAGACCGTGGACCGCTGCCTGGCGCGGGTCGTCGAGAGCGCCGAGCGCGCGGGGGCGCGGCTGCTGGTGACGGCGGACCACGGCAACTGCGAGCTGATGATCGACCCCGCGAGCGGAGGTCCGCACACGGCGCACACGACCAACCCGGTTCCGCTGCTCGTGCTCGACCCGTCGGGCGACCGGCCGCTGCGCGGGGGCGGCGCGCTGTGCGACGTGGGGCCGACCGTGCTCGCGATGCTCGGCATCGAACAGCCGCCGGAGATGACCGGCGTGAACCTGCACATTCCTGGAGCTGACTAGTGACGCAGCATGACCGGGCGCGCCGCGCACTCTCGCGCGCCGCCCAGATCGGACGGCGGGCGGCGCTGCTGCCGCTGTTTCCGCTGGCGGCCGCGGCGGCCGCGGCGGCCGACGCATCGACGGCGCGGGCGCAGGAGGTGGGCTATCCGCCCGAGCGGAGCCCGTTCCGCGACCTGGAGTACCGTCAGGAGCTCACCGCCTTCACGGGCTACTTCGCCGCCGGCAAGGACCCCGTGGGCGTCGCGCCGCGGGGCGGGCCGATGCTCGGCGCCCGCTACGAGGTGCGCGTCGGCGGGCCGGCGCAATTCACCGCCCGCGGCGGCGTCGTCTGGTCGAAGCGGACGGTCATCGACCCCAGGCTCGCGCCGGGCTCGCGCGAGCTGGGCACGCCGGAGCAGGGGCTGTACGTGGCGGACGTCGGACTGTCGCTCAACCTCACCGGGCAGAAGAGCTACCACCGCGTGGTGCCGCTGATCCACGGCGGGATCGGCGTGGTGTCCGATTTCCGCGGGCGGGACCGCGGCGGGTTCCAGTTCGGCACCAGCTTTGCATTTTCCTACGGCGCCGGCGTCCGGCTCGTCGGCGCGGGGCCGTTCCAGCTCCGCGCGGACGTGAGCGACATGCTCTACCAGATCGAGTACCCGGACACGTACTTCACGCCGTTCAACAGTCAGGCGCCGGTGATCACGACGGGTCGGTCGAAGGGCGCGTGGACGCATAACGCGGCCCTAACGATCGGCGCGTCGATCCTCCTTTTCAGGTAACCCAGTCCCTCTCGGTGCACCATGGCGCGTGACTACGAGGACATCCACGACCTCGACGACCTGAGCGACGACGAGCTGCGGGAGCTCGTGCGCAACCACCTGCGCGACAACGACGGGATCGACTCCGACGACATCAACGTCCACGTCGAGAGCGGGCGCGTGCGGCTGCTCGGACGCGTGGGGACGGAGGCGGAGCTGCGCGTCGCCGAGCACGTGCTCACCGACGTGCTGGGGCTGACCGACGTCAGCAACGAGCTGCTGGTGGATTCGATCCGGCGCGCCGAGAGCCCGGAGGCGATCGACGACCACCTGGCCGACGAGGCCGAGCGCGAGGGACTGCTGCTCGGCGACCGCCCGGACTCGACGAGCCCGGAGGCGGAGCACCTCGAGGAGGACCTGGACGCGCGGCTCTACGGCACCGCCGACGTCCAGAAGTCGATCGAGGAGGGCACCGCCTGGATCCCGCCCACCTCGCCCACGCCCGAGGGGCTGGCCGGGACCGACGCCGACTCGAACGCGTACGGAGAAGACCACTAGCGGCCGAGTGCCCTACTTCCTCACCCGCCGCGTGACCTTCGCGGCGGCGCACCGGTACCGGCGGCCGGAGTGGAGCGACGCGCGCAACGAGGCGGTGTTCGGCCTCTGCGCGCGTCCGAGCTTTCACGGACACAGCTACGCGTGCGACGTGACCGTGCGCGGCGAGCTGGACCGGACGACCGGGTTCGCGGCGGAGCTGGGGACGCTCGACCGCGTGCTGGCGTCCGAGGTGCGCGAGCGCTTCGACCATCGCAACATCAACCTCGACGTGCCCGAGTTCGCCGAGGACGGCGGGCTGGTGCCGACGGGCGAGAACCTGGCGCGCTTCATCTTCGAGCGCGTGCAGGCGGCGCTGGGACCGGACACGCCCGTGATCCGCGTCACAGTGGCCGAGGACGAGACGCTCAGCTCGACGTACGAGCGCGAGCCGGCGTAGCGCCGGGCACATCCGTTGCAGCCTGCGGTGGTCCCCTTCCGGCCGTGAGTGTCTCCGCAGTGCCCTCCGCGCAGTTGCAGAGCTCGCGACTCGACACCCTGCGTGGGTTCGTCGCCGAGCAGGTGCAGCCTCTGACCGTGCTCCACGCCGAGCTCGCGCGGCGCTGGACGCCGCACTTCGACGTGTCGCAGGCGCGCGAGCGGATCGCGGCGAACCGGGTGGCGTACGAGCCGGCGCGCGTCATCGCGTCGGTGGGGAGCCTGCTCGTGCCGTACACGCGCGCGGTCGCGGCGCTGGAGCGTGCCGGGCTCGCGACGGCCGCCGAGGCGATGCAGGCGCGCGACCGACGCGCGCACACCCCGCAGCTGCTCGCGGGGTGGCTCAGCGGCGAGCCGGCGCCGCGCGAGCGCGTGCGCGGCGTGTGCCGACGCGCGGTGGTGCTGGTCGCGAGCTCCGTGCTCCGCCGGGCGAGCGCGGAGCTGCTTCCCGGCGAGGTGCTCGACGGCTGGGAGGGGCGCGTCTGCCCCTGCTGCGGCGGGCCGGCCGAGTTCCGCGTGAGCTGCGCGCGCGGGCGCACGCTCATCTGCTCCCGCTGCGACGTCGCGTGGGGCACCGCCACGTCGGGCTGCCTCGGTTGCGGGTCGACCCAGCCGCCGACCGTCACGTTCATCGATTCCCCCGCGCTCGGCTACCGGCTCGCGGTCTGCCACCCGTGCGGCCGGTACCTCAAGGAGCCGACCGAGCCGGGGGTGATCGAGCCGATGGTGGAGCGCGCGCTCACGAGCCAGCTCGACGCGGCGGCGGAAGCGCGCGGGCTGCGCTTCTGAGCCGCCGCCGAGGACCGCTCACGTGCGCGGCGCGCTCGCCAGGCGACGCACGAGCTGGTCGAGGAACTCGAGCCCGTCGTAGTACGACTTGACGCGCAGCTTCTCGTCGCGCCCGTGCGCGTTGGTCTCGCCGGGCGCCGAGAAGATCCCGCTCACGCCGTAGGTCGGGACGCCGGCGGCGCGCAGGAATCGCCCGTCGGTCGCGCCGGTGGACATGACCGGGATCACCGGAATGTCGCCCCACATCTTCTGCGTGAGCGCCGTCGTGGCGGCGAGGAGCTCGGGCTCGACCGGGCTCGGGGCGACGCCGAACTTCTCGTCGGACGGGTCGACGGTGAACGTGATCTTGATGCCCGTGTCGCCGACGATCCGCGCGAGCGCCGCCCGCACCTCCTCGGCGGTGGACGTCGGGACGATGCGGCAGTTCACGTTCGCCGTGGCCGTCTGCGGCAGCGCGTTGTACGCGTGTCCGCCCGAAAGGCGAGTCGCCACGCAGGTCGTGCGCAGCATCGACGCGTAGCGCGGGTCCTTCGACAGCGTCGCGGCCGCCGCGGCGTCGGCCGGGTTGGCGACGAGCCGGCGCATCGCGGCGGCCATCTCGGCGCGCGGCTCGACCTTCGCCGTCTGCGCGAAGAACGGGCGCGTGACCTCGTTGAGCGCCACCGGGAAACGGCGGCGCGCGAGCTTCCCCAGCCCGTCGGCGAGGGCGTAGATCGCGTTGTCCGGACGCGGAACGCTGGAGTGCCCGCCCGGGTTGGTGGCGGTGAGCGTGAAGTTCACCGGCACCTTCTCGGCCGCCTGAATCGAGTTGAAGATGGGGCGGTTGCCGTCGAGCGTGCCGCCGCCGCCCTCGTTGATGGCGTACGCGGCGTCGATCAGCTCCCGGTGCGTGGCGATGAGCCACTCGACGCCGTTCGCGTCGCCGCCCTCCTCGTCCGCGGTGAGCGCGAGCACCAGGTCGCGGTCGGGGACCCAGCCCTCCTGCTTGTAGCGCAGCAGGTTCGCGACGAAGATCGACGCCATCGCCTTGTCGTCGGACGTGCCGCGGCCGAGGAAGTAGCCGTTCTCCTCGTGCAGCACGAACGGGTCGCGCGGCCAGTCGCCGCGGTTGGCGGCGACCACGTCGATGTGCGCGAGGAGCAGCAGCGGCTTCGCGCTCCGCTGGGCATCACCGCGGCCGCGGTAGCGCACGACGAGGTTCCCCTTCGTCGGCTTCCCCGGCGGGACGAGCACCTGGACGTCGGACGCCGGGAAGCCGGCGGCGCGGAAGCGCGCGGCCATCGCCTCGGCGGCGGTGGTGGTCGAGCCGACCGAGTCTACTGTGTTGATCTCGACGAGCTGCTGGTAGACCTCGCGCGCGAGCCGCTGGTGCGCCGAGAGGGTGGCGGGGCCGGGCGGCACGGGCGCGGACGCGCGGGCGGGCGCCTGGGCCCGGAGGGGCGCGGCCGAGACGGCGGCTGCGAGGAGGACGATCGACGCGTTGAGGCGGGACATCGGGGAGGCGGTGTACGTTGAGCTGGATGGTGGAACGCGGAAGATAGCCCGGGGGCGACGCGGGCGTCGCCCCTACACGGATCCGCGGGCGACGCGGGCGTCGCCCCTACACTTGTCCGGGGGGCGCCCCCGCTCGACATTTCGCGAATGACTGGCTCACTCCCCGCCGCTGCCGCGCCCCGACTCGACGCCGTCGAGGAGGTGCCGGTGTGGCTGGAGCTGAACGGCGCGCCCGCGGTGACGTGGATGTGCACGCCGGAGAAGCTCGACGACCTGGTCGCCGGGTGGCTGTTCGGCGAGGGCTACATCGACGGCGCCGCCGACATCCTGCGGATGCGGCCCTGCGCGACCGAGCCGGGGTTCTGGGTGGACGTGCCGGCGTCGAAGTACGAGGCGGTGGAGCGCGCGGAGCGGCGCCGGGTGCTGGCCTCGGGGTGCGGGTCGGTGACGACGGTGCTGGGCTCGTTAGGTTCGGTGGAGCGGCGGCGCGGGACGGCGGAGGCGCCGGAGCTGGCGCGGACCCGCGCGCTGTTCAAGGCGATGTTCGCCCTCGGCGAGCGCTACAACGACACGGGCGGCGTGCACGCGGCGGCGCTGGCCGACGGCGACCGGCTGCTGTTCCACGCCGAGGACATCGGCCGGCACAACGCGGTCGACAAG